>DASUUD010000219.1:0-5974 GCA_036374255.1 Solirubrobacterales bacterium
CACCGCGGTGGCTGTGGGGCCTAGCTTGGCCGCCGAGCGGCGTACGGCGTGGTAGGGGGTGAGCGCCGCGTCCGTCAGGGGGGCAGCGGCGACCGGGTCCAGCCCCGCCGGCAGTGGCACCAGGTGACGCGCCGAGGCGACCAGCAGGTACTCCGCCATGCCGCCGTCGAGGCCCAGCCCGCCACCGCCGCCCGGGACGGGTGCCAGGTCGGGTCGTTCGCAGTAGGTCTCCAGACCGTCGAGGCACCGCTGGCAGGTGCCGCAGCCCCAGGCGCCCGTCACCGCCACCGGTTGGCCGGGCTCCAGGCCGCGCACCCCGTCACCGAGTGTGTGCACCCAGCCGGCGTTCTCGTGACCCAGGGTGAACGGCAGGTCCAAGTCGAGCAGGCCCTCCGGCCATTCCATCAGGTGCAGGTCCGAGTGGCAGGCACCCGCGCCCCCCACCTTGACCAGCACCTGACCCGGGCCCGGCTCGGGAACCTCGACCTCCCGCAGCTCCGGCGGCGCCTGCCAGGCGGTCAGCTGGTACGCCTTCATGGCGCTCAGGGTAGGAGCACGGAGCCCGCCGCGCCTCCGTAGTAGTCCGCGGATCCCGGTCGAGCCGCCGGTCAGTCGCGCACCTTCACCCTCATATGGGAGGTGAAGGTCGGACGCGCGGCGAGTTGTCACAAAGGCCAGTAGCGACTGAGTGTCGCAGCGGCGCGTGAAGTGAGGATTGGGTCGGGCGCGACGGACTCCACCTCACCCTCACCGGCCAACGCCCTGAGCGTCGCCTCCACCGATTCGGCGAGTGCGTCGAGGTCGTAACCCCCCTCGAGCACCATCCCCAGCGGAATACCGCGCGAGTCCGCAAGCTCACGGAGGTGGCAGGCCATGTGGGCGAAGGAGCGGCTCTCCAGGCGGCACCCGCCGAGGGGGTCGTCGACATGTGCGTCGAACCCGGCGGAGACGAGTAGGAGCCCGGGCTGGAACGCATTCGCGACCGGAATCACCAGGTGCTCGAGAAGCGAGAGCCACAGGCTCTCCTCGGAGCCGGCCGGGACCGGCAGGTTGACGGTGTACCCCTCGCCCGGGCCCGAACCCACGTCGCCGATCGATCCGGTGCCCGGATAGATCCCCGCCTGGTGGATGCCGGCCACGAGGACGTCGGGACGCCGGCGGAAGGCCTCGACGGTGCCGTTGCCGTGATGGACGTCCCAATCGAAGACGAGGACCCTCTCCACCCCCAGCTCGCGTATCGCCAGCTCGGCCGCGATCGCGACGTTGTTGAACAGACAGAACCCCATCGCCCGCTCGGGCTCTGCGTGGTGGCCGGCGGGCCTGATCCCGCAGAACCCCACACCTCCCCCCCGGGCTACCAGCGCCCTGGTCATCTCGCAGGCTCCCCCCGCCGCGTGAAGCGCCGCCCGCAGAGACGCCTCGCCGACGAAGGTGTCGGGATCGATCGCTCCGCCGCCGCTCGCGCAGATCTTCCGGATCGCCCCGACATGACGCCGGCTGTGGACCAGTTCGAGCTCCGCATCGGTCGCCGCCGGCGCCTCCCGCCTCTCCCAGCCGAGCCAGTCGCGGAGACCCAGACGGCCCTCGATCGCGCGCAGCCGCTCCGGAGTGTCGGGGTGGTGGGGCATGTGCGCCCGCGGATCGTGCTCCAGGCAGGCGGGGTGGCTGAAGTAGAGGCCTCCCGAGCCACCCGTGCTGTCCGCCCCGTCGCGCATCGCTCCGACTGTACGCGTACGACTACTTCGACTGAGCACCGAACGCGGCCACTACGATCGAGGGGTCGACACCTACCCCGCACACAGAGAAGCCGACGTCGTCCTCCGCGACGGCTCGACGGTCCACCTGCGACCGGTGCGGCCCACAGACAGGGACACGCTTCTGCAGCTCTTCGAGGGGCTTGACCGCGATTCGCTCACCTTCAGGTTCTTCTCGGGCGCCAGCGATCTCAGCTCGGCCGCCACAGCGATGGCCGAGGTCGACCACACGCGCCACTACGGACTCGTCGCGACGCGCGGCGACGACAGTCATCCGGTCGGGCATGCGACCTACATGACGAGTTCTCCCGGTCGGGCCGAAGTTGCCTTCGCGGTTGCCGAGGAGCTACAGGGCCTGGGGCTGGGGACGATCCTGCTCGCCCATCTCGCCGAGGTCGCGGAGAGCAACGGCATCTCCGTGTTCTCTGCGGAGGTGCTGCCGCAGAACCATCGGATGATCGAAGTCTTCCGCGAGAGCGGCTTCCCGATCGAGACCTCCTCGGAACCGGGCTCGATCCACGTCGAGCTGCCGACCTCGTTCACAGCGGAGGCGGTCGAGCGGTTCGAGGAACGCGATCGCCTGGCGGCCGCCGCGGCGGTGCGCCTCTTCCTGCAACCGCGGGCGATAGCGGTGATCGGCGCCTCCCGCCGGCGTCAGACCGTCGGCGGCGAGGTTTTCCACAACCTGCTCGAGTCGGGCTTCGAGGGGGTCGTCTTCCCGATCAACCGCTCGGCGGACTCCGTGCAGGCGGTTCGCGCCTATCCACGCATCGGTGAGGTCCCCGGGCAGGTCGATGTCGCCGTGCTCGCCGTGCCGGCCGACGCGGTGATCGAGGCGGCACGCGAATGCGCCGCCGCCGGAGTCGCCGCCCTCGTGGTCCTCTCCGCCGGCTTCGCCGAGTCCGGCCCAGACGGCGTCGAGCGTCAGCGCGAGCTGGTCCGGGTCTGCCGCGAGGCGGGGATGCGCCTGGTCGGGCCGAACTGCCTCGGCATCCTCGCCAACGCGGACGGCGCCTGCCTCAACGCCACCTTCGCGCCCAGGGTGCCGCCGGCCGGAAACGTCGGCTTCGTGACCCAGAGCGGCGCCCTCGGGCTCGCCCTTATCGAGCTGGCGGAGGACCGCGGGATCGGCGTCTCCTCGTTTGCATCGATCGGCAACCGCGCCGACATAACGGGCAATGACCTCCTCGAGTACTGGGAGGAGGATGCCGCGACCGAGGTGGCTCTCCTCTACATCGAGTCGTTCAGCGATCCGCGGCGCTTCTCGCGGGTCGCGCGCCGCGCGGGCCGCACGATGCCGATCGTCGCGGTGAAGAGCGGCCGCTCGGTGGCCGGCGAGCGGGCCACCGGCACGCATACGGGGGCGCTTCTCTCGGCATCCGATGTGACGGTGGACGCGCTCTTCGAGCAGTCCGGCGTCATACGCACCGAGACCCTCTCCGAGCTGCTCGACGTCGCCTCGCTGCTCAGCAGCCAGCCCCTGCCCGGCGGCAACCGGGTCGGCATCCTGACCAACGCCGGCGGTCCGGGAATCATGTGCGCCGACGCCTGCGAAGCTGAGGGGCTCGAGGTGCCGGAGCTGCCGCTCGCAATCCGGGAGGCGCTTGCCGAGCACCTCCCACGGGAGGCCGCGCTGACGAACCCGGTCGACATGATCGCCACGGCCGGGGCCGGGCAGTACCGCCGCTCGATCGAGACGCTCGCGGCCTGGGACGGCATCGACGCGCTGATCGTGATCTTCATCCGTCCGCTCCTCAGGGGCTCCGAGGACGTGGCGGGAGCGGTCGCCCAGGCCGTCGCGGAGCTACCTCGCCGGGTCCCCGTGCAGGCGGTTTTCATGACGGTCGGCGATCGCGAGGCGATGGCCTCGGCCAGCTCGATCCCGACCCATATCCAGCCGGAGGACGCGGCGCGCGCGCTGGGGAGAGTGATACGCCACGTGAACTGGCGGGCGCGACCGGCCGAGGAGCCCTCACCCCTGCCCGACACCCGCCCCGACGAGGCAACCGCCCTGCTTGCCAGCGCCCTAGGCGAGGGCGCCGACTGGCTCGGCGCCGAGGGGGCCGCCGCCCTCCTCGACTGCTACGGGATCCAGACGCCGCGCTGGCGGGTCGCCGCCGACCCGGCTGGAGCGGCGCACGCTGCCGAGGAGATCGGCGGCCGTATCGCCCTGAAGGCGCTCGGCCGGCAGATCGTCCACAAGAGCGACATCGGCGCGGTGCGGACGGGGCTGGCCGACCCGACGGCCGTCGCCGGCGCCGCCGTGCAGATGGACGAGTCGCTGGCGGCGGCCGGTATCGAGCGCGAGCGCTTCCTCGTCCAGGCGATGATCCAGGGCGGGGTCGAGCTGCTGGTCGGGATCGTCAACGACGCGGCGTTCGGGCCCGTCCTCGCCTGTGGCGCGGGCGGGACGGGGGCGGAGCTCCACCGGGATGTCGTCGTGCGGATCTGCCCGCTGAACGCCGGCGACCCCGGCGAGATGCTCCGGGCGCTGGAGATCTACCCGCTGCTCAGGGGCTTTCGCGGCGAGCCCCCGGTCGATCTCCCCTGCCTCGAAGAGCTGCTGCTCCGGGTCAGCGCGATGGTCGATGCTCATCCGGAGATCGTCGAGCTCGATCTCAACCCGGTGATCGCAGGGCAGAGGGAGGCCGTCGCGGTCGACGCACGGATCAGGATCAGGCCCGCGGCCCCGGCGCGCCCGTGGCCGAGCACCTGGAAACCGATCGAACCGTAGCCGCGTTCATCTGGACCGAACGGAGGCGACCGTCTGCCTCAGCGTCTCGCGGGCGTCGTGGTGCGGCATCCAGTGCAGCTTCGTGCGGGCCTTGGAGCTGTCCATCAGCACCGGACGGCGGACCGCCTCGATCCAGGCCGCCTCCGGCGGCAGGAACGGGAGGTGCGCCACCGCCTCGGCGGCTGCGCCGACGGCGATCTGCGGCGCCGGAACCGCGTGCCAGCCCAACTCGTGGGCGATGTCGGCGACCGTCAGCTCTCCGGGCCCGGCGAGGTTGTAGACGCCGGGCTCGCCGAGCCCGATGACAGCGGCGGACAGCGCGGCTGCCACGTCGTCGTGGTGGACCAGCTGGAAGCTGACGCCGGGGTCGGGCAGGACCGGCCGCACGGCCGGCATCCTGCCCAGCGCCCAGCGCAGCGGCGTGGGGATTTTCTGAGCGATCGCCAGCAGGGGAATCACGTCCAGCAAACGCGTCGCACCGGGCCCGGCGACGATGCAGGGGCGAAATACATAGGCATCGGTCTCCGAGCCACGCAGCGCCTCCGTCAGCTCAGCCTCGACCTCCGCCTTGTCAGACGAGTAGGGATGGCGGCCGCTGCCTCGAACCGGAATGTCCTCGGTCAGCAGCTCGGGCTGATCGGCATGGAAGCCGTACGCGGCGACCGAGGAGGTGTAGATCAGACGTTTGGCGCCCGCGGCGACCGCGGCCTCGAAGACGTTGCGCGATCCCCTCAGGTTGATCTCGCGGCTGTCGCCCGCGCCGGCGACGATCACGAAGGCGAGGTGGACCACGACATCGGCCCCGTCCACCAGCGCATCGACCGCGTCCCGGTCGAGCACGTCGCCCCGCCGGAAATCGAACTTCTCCCAGCCGTACCGTGAGAAGTCAAAGGGCCGGCGCCCCATGCCGATCACGCGCTCGACTTCCGGGACCCGCTCAAGTGCGGAGACGAACGGCCTGCCGATCTCCCCGCTCGCTCCGGTCACCGCGACAGTCAGCATGCCGCCTATTCTCCCGCTTTCACTAGGTCGCAAGGTCTCGGCGCTCGAAGAGCAGGGCCCCGAGAGCGCCAAGGGCGAGGGCCACCGCGGTGACCCCGACGAAGGCGAGTGGGTCGATGCCGTCCTCGATCGCCTTGCCGTAGTAGCGGAAGACCGAGCCGTAGCGAACCCAGTCGAGGCCCGGGTCGAGACGGCCGATCAGGTCCGCCACGTACATCGCCACCAGCACCCCGGCCACGGATCCCGTGACGACGCTGGTCCGCAGCGACCAGCCGGTCACCACGATTCCGAGCCCGGCGAAGAGCAGCGCGAGTGGCCACACGTCGGCGAAGCCGGCGAGGGCGGGGCCGAACGAGAGGCCGGCGTCGGCGAGCACGCTGCCGGCCATCGTCAGGAACAGGGCGACCAAGAGGACCGAGGCGAGCTCGACCGCAGTGGCGGCGAATCCCGCCGCCACGAGGCGGCTGCGGGAGACCGGCGCCGA
>DASUUD010000220.1:0-8594 GCA_036374255.1 Solirubrobacterales bacterium
CCGCTCGATGCCAGAGCTCTCATAGGCGAGCCGCTCGTACGCGGGACCGGAGAAGACGCCGTGGGTGGCGGACGCGATCACGCGGGCGGCGCCCTCCTCGCGGAGCGTCTGGGCCGCGGCGCACAGCGTGCCGGCGGTGTCGATCATGTCGTCGACCAGGACGGCGGTCTTGCCGCGCACGTCGCCGACCACGTAGCCGATCTCGGCGACCTGCTGGGCGGGGCGCTCCTTCTCCATCACCGCCCAGGTGCAGCCGACCTTGCGGGCGAAGTTGCGCGCGGTCTTCACCCTGCCCGCGTCGGGCGAGACGATCACCGGCTCCTCCTCGAACTGGAGGTCGGAGATGTACTGCGTCAGCATCGGCATGGCGGTCATGTGGTCGAGCGGCACGTGGAAGAACCCCTGCACCTGGCCGGCGTGAAGGTCCATGGTGAGGACGCGGTCGACGCCGACTCCCTCGAGGCACTTGGCGACGATGCGGGCGGAGATCGGCTCCCGCGGAGCGGACTTCTTGTCCTGGCGGGCGTAGCCGTACCAGGGCATGACGGCGATGATCCGGTGAGCGGAGGCGCCCTGGGCGGCGTCGATCATCGTCAGCAGCTCGACCAGGGCGTCGTTGGGCGTCATCCGGCTCTGCTCGTTGGCGCAGGTGGACTGGACGAGGAAGACGTCGGCTCCCCGGATCGACTCCTCATAACGGCAGTAGACCTCGCCGTTGGCGAAGGTCTTGAGGGTGACCTGGCCGAGATCCAGGTCGAGCTTGCCGGCGACCTTGGCCGCGAGCTCCATCGAGCAGCGGCCCCCGAAGACCATCATCCGCTTCGAGTAGTCGTGGGGGATGGCGGTCGGTGCCGCCTCAGGGCGTTGCTCGATCGTGCTCACGACTCCTCGTCCTTCTTCATCTCGCTCTCTTTGCGCGCCGCGTAGCCCTCGATGTTCCTCTGGTCGTTCTCGCTCACGGCCAGTGCCCCGTCGGGGACGTCTTCCTTGATCACTGCGCCGGCGCCAGTGTAAGCGCCGCTCCCGACTTGTACAGGTGCGATCAGCATCGTGTCAACGCCGATGCGGGCCCCCTCGCCGATCACCGTGCGGTGCTTGCGGAATCCGTCGTAGTTGGCGGTCACCGTGCCGGCTCCGAGGTTGCTCCCCTCCCCCACCTCGGCGTCGCCGACGTAGGCGAGGTGCGGAACCTTGGCGCCCGCGCCGACGGTCGAGTTCTTGATCTCGACGAAGGTGCCGGCCTTGGCCCCCGCCTCCAGGGTCGCGCCCGGGCGGAGATAGGCGAAGGGACCGACCCTGCAGCCATCCATGACCTCGCAGTCGACCAGGTAGGAGTGCGGGACGGTGACGTCGCGGCCGAGCGTCGTGTCGATCAGGGTGGTCAGGGGGCCGACGACGCAGCCGGTGCCGATCTCGGTGCGACCGTGCAGGCTGGTCGCGGGCTCGATCCTGGTTTCGGCGTCGATCTTCACGTCGGCGTCGATCCAGGTCGAGCCCGGATCGACGATTGTCACTCCTGCGAGCATGTGGGCCTCGAGGATGCGGCGGCGGGCCTCCGTCTCGGTGACAGCCAGCTGGGCTCTGTCGTTGATCCCCATAGTCGCGCCGTTGTCCTCGGCTGGGTGAGTCGCGACCCGCTGACCATGGCTGCGCATCACCGAGAAGACATCGGTCAGGTAGTACTCGCTTTGCGCGTTGTCGCTGGAGATCTCGGCGAGGGCGGCCGCGAGGGGCCGGGCGTCGAAGACGTAGGTTCCGGCGTTCACCTCGCGGGTCGCCAGCTCCTTCGGACTGGCGTCGCCTGACGATTTGGCCTCGACGATCCGCTCGAACTCTCCGTCGGGGCCGCGAACCACCCGCCCGTAGGTACCGGGGTCGTCCAGCTCGATCGTCAGCATCGTCGCCGTCGCTTCAGCCCCTTGATGCGTCGCCAGCAGGCCGGCGATCGCCTCGGTGGAGACGAGGGGGTGGTCGCCGGAGAGGACGACGACGGTGTCGGCCTCCCGGATCAGGGGCAGAGCGGCACGGATGGCGCCGCCGGTGCCGTCCGGCTCGGGCTGGACGACCGTCTCGACTCCCTCGGGGAGGGCGGACGAGACGTCGCGGTCGGGCGCGACAATCACCGCGACCCGGTCTGCTCCGGCCTCGCGAGCGGCGAGGATCGGCCAGGCGACCATCGGGCGCCCGCAGACAGGGTGCAGCACCTTCGGCAGCGTTGAGCGCATGCGCGTGCCCTCGCCCGCCGCCATGACCAGGACCAGGGGGGATTTCACCCGCAAATCGTAGACGCGGGGGGTGGATTTTGGCCTAGAGTCCTTTGCAGCAGGCTCCAGGAGGTGTCAGATAGCGGAATGCATCAGTCGTCTGTGAGGCTTCGCGCGCGGGGTCTGATCCTCGCTCTCCTGGCGCTCGGAGCGCTGACCCTGTGTGCCGCCGGGCCGGTCCAGTCGTTCGGGGAAGACGGGTCCCCGAAGGCCGGATCGAAGGGCCAGCGCAGCTTGGCGTTGGGCATCGTCAAACGCCGCGCGAAGCGGAGCTGCCGCGCATACCGCAAGCGCGCGAGCGCGGCGCGGCGCCGGGCCTGCCGGCGGGCGATTCGCCGCCTGCGCGAAGCGAAGCGCCGCGCGAGGGCTCGAGATGGCGCGTCTGCTCAACTCCCTCTGCCGGGTGGAGTTTTGGCACCAGCCCTGGCGAGTCCCGTGCCGAGCGATGCCGCGGAGGATTCGACCTCGGCGGAAACGGAGGAACCGCCCTCGACGGACCCGCCGGAAGCCCCGGATCCCCCGAGCTCGGTACCGCCTCGGTGTGAGATCGTGGTCGGCGACTGCAGCATCTACAGCGACCTGTTCTGGCTGCTTCAGGAGCGGTATGAACGCTTCGAGATCGCGACGGGGGTCTACCCGATGCCTCCTGACTGCATGGAGATGGGAACGGAAGGCGAGCCGGTCCTTTGCCCCCGGGTGATCACCTACCTGTATCCGGACGGGACCCTGGGCTCCGCGCCGTGGGTCGTCGATCCCTGCGCGCCGGGGGGTTGGCGGCTCTGGGAACCCGAGCCGCCCGTTTGTGACACGTCCCGTCCCGGCTAGGAGCCGCGGGCGAGGTCTTTTCCGACCAGGGCGACGCTGGTCAGGGTCCAACCGGCGAAGATCAGGTCGATCCCGACCAGAAGCCCGATCGCCCAGTCGGCGGAGCTGGGGAGCTCGACGAGGATGAGGATGCCGACGAGGAGGCCGGCGACGCCGCTGAGGCCGACCAGGCCGGCTCCCTGCCGGCCGCGGCTGGAGACGGCGACGGCGATCCGCGTCGCGCCCATGAAGAGGAAGTAGACGCCGAGGACGAAGGTGAGGGTGAGGGTCCCGTTGTCGGGTTCTATGACGAGCCAAAAGCCGACGAGGATGGTGAGCGCGGCCCAGAGGAGGCGAAGCACGACGGTGCCGAGCGAGTGCGCCGTGAAGGCGCCGGCGATCAGGAAGGTGCCGGCGATCATCAGGATCCAGCCGATGAATATCGCGGTGCCGACCGAGGCGACCGCGGGAACCAGGATCGCAACGCAGCCGATGAAGATGGCGAGCACACCGACCGCCATCAGCGCCTTCCAGCTACGCCGCAGCCCCTCGCGCAGCTCGGGGTCGAGCGGGGGCGCTCCCATCTCCATGCGGCGAACCTACGCGCGTCGTCGGACGCGATCAAGCAGCCGCCCGATCGTCGTCCCCCGCCTCACTGTCGCGCGCCTCGGTCTGTTCGCGCTCGATCTGGCGCTGGTAGAAGCGCACCCACTTGCGCACCGCGTTGTCCGAGACTCCGTACTTGCGGCCGACGGCCAGGTAGCTCGTTTCCTTGAGTTCCTCGAGCAACTGCTCGTAGGGAGGGCGCTCGACTTTGCGGGACTCGGGATTTGGAACGCCCCGGAGGCCCAATCGCGCGCGCCCGAGGCTCGACCTGTCCCATCGGACCCCGCACCCGCGGGAGCAGTACTTCTGCGTTGCGTAGCCAGGCACGAACGATTTCCCGCAGCGCAGGCAGTCCCGCTTCACTCGCGTGATTCGGTTCTTGCGGCCGCAGTGCGTGTCCAGCGTCGCGGCGCAGTTGGGACAGACGATCCGCAGGTTCTCCAAGCGGTGGTCGTCGCGAACCCCGTTTATGTGATCGAGGATCATCGACATCGGCTTCCCCCGCCATATCTCGCTCTGGCCGCATAGCTCGCAGAGCGGCGCCTTCAGCCCCTCGGCGAAAAGACGACGCTTGAGATGGTGACGGGAGAAAGTGGACCCCTCGACCAAGACCTCTGCGAGCGGCCTCTTCATCTTTCTGCTGAGGTTTTCCTGGCGCACGGACTCCGACTGGAAGTGATCAGTCGGTATCTGCCATAGCCGCGCGTACTTCTTGAGGATTCGCCAACCGCCACCCGAGGGGCAGAGGCCGAGTCCACGCAGGGCCTCTGCCCACGATTTCGATGCCGCGATCGCGGCCCTCGCCTCCTCCTCGGTGTAACTCGGTCCCCTGCCCGGCATCGAACATATGTTCGCATCTGAACCTGACGGAAAATCCGGGCGAGGTCGAACCGGCGCTTTCTGTATCGCCGACTGGGGAGCCCGGGTTCGAACCGGGGCTGCGGCATCCAAAGTGCCGAGTGCTACCGACTACACCACTCCCCAAACGAAACTGAGACTAGCGTCACTCCTCAGTGTTACGAGGAACCTTGCCGCCCTCTGCTCCGGGTTCGAGCGCCGGGCCGCGGGGGGAGGCGATGCCGAGCACGCGCATCGCCTTGAGGCCGAGGCCGAGCTTCTCGCGGCCCTCGGTGGCCGAGACGTCGTGGCCGCAGAGCTCCTTCACCCGCTCCAGCCGGTAGCGGATCGTGTGGCGGTGGGTGAAGAGCTGTTTCGCCGTCGCCGCCACGTTTCCGTCGTTGTCGAGGTAGGCCTCCACGGTCGCCACCAGCTCGGTCTCGTACTGCTCGTCGTAGGCGGAGAGCGGCTCGATCGTCTCCGCATAGAAGCGCTCCAGCTCCCCAGGGTCGTCGCTCATCGCCGGCAGCAGCAGCCGGTAGGCCCCGGTGTCCTCGAAGGCGAGCAGGGACCTGCCCTCCGCCTCCCCAACGTTGACCGCGAGGCGCGCCTCGTTGCCCGCGCGGTAGAGGTCGACCGGATCGGTGGCGCGACGGCTGCAGCCGATCGTCAGGTGGAATCCCGAGAGCGCACCCTCCAGCTCCCGCCCCAGGCCTCTCGCAGCCCGCTCAAGCCGATCCTCGTCCTCGGCCGGCACGATCGCCGCGACCTCCGCCGTCACCTCGGCCCCCTGCGGAGTCGCCAGGGATCCCGGCGAGAAGGACCGCAGCGTCCGCATCGCGAGCGTCAGCACGCGCCCCCGCCACTCGCCGCTCTGTGCGGCGCGCGGGGCGGCGCGCACGATGATCACGCCGGCGCCCTTCTCCAGGTCCGCCCCCAGCTCGGCGGCCCGGGCGACGATGTCGCCGCGGTCGGTCACCTCGCGCCCCAGCACCGCCTCGACGAAGGCACCCGCCACCTCCTCGCTCTCCCACTCCGGCGAGCGCGAGCGCTCCAGCTCCAGCGCCAGCAGCGTGCTCACCATGCGAGCGATCGCCGGCTCGGGCTCCTCCCCTGCCCGGTAGCGCAGCTCTCCCACCGTGCCCCCCGCCACACGCAGCTCGACGGTCGTCACCCCACCGCCCGCCTCGAGCAGCCTTCGCTCCTGGTCCGGGGACGCGCCTGCTACCGCAAGCACCGCTCCCGAGCGGTCGATCAGCGCCACACTCCCGGCGAGCACCCTCGCCGCCGCCCGCGCCACAGCGGGCAGGCCCGCTCCCGACTCGACCGCCTCCGAGAGCGCGTCGAGGCTGCCCGACTCGGCGGGATTTGCAGGGGCTTTCCGCCCTTTCGCGGCCGCTGACACGCCGCCATTATCCCCACCCGCGAGGGAGAGGCGAATCGCCCCCCATCGCGCCCGCTCAGCGGAGCAGCTGCGAGATCTCGTCGTAGTAGTAGACGAAAGCCAGCCCGACCACGACGCCCGTCAGCACCAGGGCCAGGAGCACGACCACCGAGAGGAAGCCCGCCGCCGCCTTCTCCCAGAGCCGCCCGTAGGAGGTGACCGCGGGGATCAGTATCAACCCGACGAAGGCGACCAGGCTGACCAGCGCGGCGGAGCCGAACAGCAGGTACTCATCCTCGATCTTCTGCAGCGCCAGCAACAGCACGTGCCTCATTCTGGCGCAACGTGGAGATGACCAGGGCGAATGCGGCGCAGAGCGAGAAGGAGGCCGCGCCCAGCGCCCACCCCGCATTGACGTCGCTCATGTAGTGGACGTCGAGGTAGACGCGCGAGAGACCGACCAGGGCGGTGAGCGCGATCCCCGCCCCGACGACCGCCGCGCCGCGCGTCATGCCCGGCCTCAGCCGCATCACGATCGTCACCGCGAGCCAGACGTAGAAGGTCGAGTAGGCGGCGTGGCCGCTCGGGAACGAGGACCCGGAAACGTCGACCAATCCCCCGCCCGGCCGCGGCCGGTCGATCAGCGCCTTGATCTCGTGCACCCCGAGGAGCGCGATCGCCAGCCCCGAGATGAGGACCGCCATCTCCGCC
The DNA here is from genome assembly GCA_036374255.1 of Solirubrobacterales bacterium. GTDB lineage: Bacteria > Actinomycetota > Thermoleophilia > Solirubrobacterales > 70-9 > VRUE01. The sequence goes on from DASUUD010000220.1 coordinate 6,607, forward strand.
CAGCGACGGCGCGCGCCGAGCAGGACCGCGCCGATCCCCGCGAGCGAAAAGACGACGTAAGAGGCGCCCAGCACCGTGACCGCCTTCGCCACGTCTACAAGCCAGCCGGTCCGCAGGGCGTCGACGATGTCCGCGGCCGTGACGTCGCCTGGGGTGGGCCCCGGGTCGCCGCTGACGATCGAGCTGTAGCCGATCAGGACGAAGCCCGCCACCGCCAGGATCGCCATCAGCGAGGTGAACTCGAGCCCGAAGGTCCCCCCCGGCGTGATTCTCGCCCAGAGGAATTCCAGCTGCGGCTGGAAGCGGCGGCCCAGCACGACCAGCCAGCGGGCGATGCGGTGGCCCTCCATCCAGCGCACCGTCGCGCGCCGGTTCTCCGCCACCCGAAAGTACCGGTAGAGGAGAAACGAGCCGACCACCACGACGATCAGCGAGCCGAGCAGGAATGCGCCCCGCTCCGCGTACTCGGCCGCCGAATCGATGCTGCGCGAGAACAGGTAGCCGATCACGATATGGAGCGAGGACCAGATCCCGGTCCCGAGCACGCTGTAAGGGAGAAAGGCCCGGTAGCGCATCCCCGAGCTGCCGGCGATGAACGGCGCCAGCGCGCGGACGATGCCGACGAAGCGGCCGATGAAGATCGTCTTGCCGCCGTGGCGCGAGAAGTAGCCCTCCACCCATTCGAAGCGCTCCCGCCCGATCCCGAAGCGGGGACCGTGGCGGAGCACGAAGCCCCGCCCCAGGCGACGGCCGATCAGGAAGCTCGTGCTGTCCCCCGCCCAGGCGGCAAACCAGGCGATCCCGATCAGGATGTAGACGTTGACGGCGCCCTGGCCGGCAACCGCGCCGCCCAGCAGCATCGTCGTCTCCCCAGGGACGACGAGCCCGATGAAGGCGCCCGTCTCCGCGAAGGAGAAGACCCCGACCAGCAGATAGGTCCAGGAGCCGAGCGTGTTGGAGACGTCTTCCAGCAGCTGCTGCAGGTCCTCGTGCGGGACCACGCGGCTGAGCAGGAAGTAGCCGGCCACGATCGCGGCGGCGATCGCGACGAGCACGAGGCGGCGCCGGCGCCGGTCCTCCGGGAGCTGGAGTCTCACGGACCCACCATCCCCGCCCTGCGCTCACTCGCGCTCATCATCACCGGCTATCTCGCTCGTTCACTCCGCGCTCCAGGCCAGCTTCGCAGACGATCACGTCCTCGCGGTCGAGCGCCTCGGCCACCCTTTGGGCGTCTCTCAGGTCTCCGAAGACGCCGACCGCGGTCGGCCCGGATCCGGTCAGCAGGACGAGCGGCGCACCCGCCCCTCCCAGCGCCTCCAGTGCCTCCCCGATCTCCGGTCGCAGCGAGCGCGCCGCGGGCTCCAGGTCGTTCTCGAGCAGCTCCGCATAGGCGAGCGGCGAGGCGCCCGACCCCGCCGCGGTCCGCAGCCGCCCCGCGATCCGCTCCAGCTCATCCTCCCCCCGCCCGATCCCGAGCCGGTCGGCCTCGGCGAAGACCTCCGCCGTGCTCAGGCCTCCCCCGCCCGGCAGGAGCACGATGGCGTGGGGGGCGGGCTCGGGGAGCCGCTCCACCCGCTCCCCCGCGCCCCTGACCAGGGACAGGGCGGGGACGAGCTGCGATGGCACGTCGGCGCCCAGCCGGCCAGCCAGCCCCTCCAGGTCCTCGATGTCGCCCGCCGCGAGGCGCAGCACCGCCGCGGCGTCGGCGCTCCCCCCGCCCAGGCCCCCCGCGACCGGGATCCGCTTCTCGATCTCCACCCGCTGCGGCGGCCGGTTCCAGCCGGCCTCGCGCAGCAGGGCGAGCGCCCGCGACGCGAGGTTCTCGCCCTCGACGCCGGCGCAGATCACCTCGTCGTGCTCGGCGTTCCCCACTTCGATCTCGTCCGCGAGAGCGAGCGGCTCGAACAGCGAGCAGAGCTCGTGCAGCCCGTCCTCGCGACGGGGGCCGAGGTAGAGGCAGAGGTTGAGCTTGGCGGGCGCGTGGAGCA
>DASUUD010000221.1:0-2596 GCA_036374255.1 Solirubrobacterales bacterium
ATCCTCGTCGCCCTGATCGGCACCCTGGTTCTGGCCCTGCTGGCGGCCGACTGCGCCTCCGGCGACGAGGGGGAGATCGTCGGCGCCTGCGCCGCGAGGATCCTGATCGCGATAGGCGTTGCCCTGATCAACCTCGCCCACGTGGTCGGCCTGCTGCTCTTCCAGAGCGCCGGCTACGAGGGCCTCTGGAGCCGCTTCTTCGCCCGCATCAGCCTCTTCGGCACGCCCACCGCCGTCGTGGTCAGCCTGCTGCTCGGCCTGGCTATGTAGCGCCCCTACCGCCTCGCTCCGATGGAGCGCCGCAGGAGCAAGTAGACCGCCGCACCGAGCACGACCGTCCACGCCAGCGACAGCGCCAGCTCGCCGCCGGCATGGAACTGCGAGGAGAAGCCGCCGTCGACGATCAACCTGGTCGGGCCGTAGCCCGGCAGCACGGTCGCCCAGCCCTGCGGCTCGCCGTCGAAGAACATCGGGTTCTGGGCGACCCCGAAGTCGATCATCGGGAGGAAGAACATCAGGTAGGCGCCGCCCAGCCGGCCGACCGATGCGCCTGCCAGCGCGCCGATTGCCCCATAGATCAGGCCGGCCAGCAGGTTCCCTGCGACGAACGGGATCCAGGAGGCGGGGATGAAGTCGATCGTGGTGACCGCGAGGGAAACGGCGAGCACCACCAGCGTGGCGCTCACCAGAACCGCGATCCGCGGCACGATCGCCTCGCCGGGGCTGTAGCCGGCCAGCACCAGGCGGCGGTCGGATTCCAGCGCCGACTGGATCACGAAGAGGCCGATCAGGCCGGCGAGGAAGCCGACCGTGATCGGCACCATGATCGCCCCGTGCAGGTCCTTCATGGTGGTGAGGAGCTGTTCGCCGCCGGGCAGGGTGATCAGGCGCGGGGTGGGCTCGGTGATGGCGAAGCTCCAACTGATGAAGAGGAAGGGAACGAAGACGAGCAGCACCAGCAGCAGCGGGCGGCGGAGCTGCTCGCGGAAGCCCATCCGGGTGGCGATGGAGGCGCGCCCGTTCACGCTGACCTCGGGCGCGCGGAGAGCCAGAACGCGGTAGCTGCCAGCAGCAGCGCAGCGATGGTGGTGAGGCCGATGGCGACCCAATCGCCGCTCGGGGATCCCTGCCCTGCCCCGGCGTCTATCAGCACGTCGGCCGCCTTGCGGGTAGGCATCAGCTGCGCCACCCCCCCGCTGCCGCTCATCCCGGGGCCGGAGAAGGCGTCGATCAGGAAGATGAAGGCGACCGTCAGAGAGCCCTCCAGGCCGCCGGAGACGAAGGAGCCGACCAGGGTCCCGATGCCGATGTAGATCAGCGCGAAGATGACGATCGCCGCGAATGCGTGGGCGGGATGATCAACGCCTGCCGTGAGCAGGAGGGTGAGAAAGGCGACGACGCTGATCAGCAGCCCCAGCACGATCGAGGCGGAGATGCGCGCCGCGGCCACCCGGCCGGCGCCCATTCCCGCCAGCGCCAGGCGACGGTCCGCCTCGCGCGAGGAAGAGACCTGGAAGAAGCCCAGCGCCCCGGCCAGGAAGGCCGCCGCCCAGCCGGCGCCCAGCGCGCTGGCCGAGTCGCCGGCGACAGATCCGCCCAGTGCCGCTGCGAACTCGCCCAGCACCGAGGCGGAGGCGATGACGAACAGCGCCGGGATCGCAATCAGGAGGATCAGCGTCAGCCGGGCGCGCAGGTGCTCGCGCAGGAAGTCGGAGCCGCTGAGCGCGATCCCGCTCACGTCTCCCGACATCTTCCGTCGAGCAACTCATAGATGCGGTCGAGCCGCTCCCGCTCGGAGAGAAAGTGGGAGACGATCAGGATGCCCATCCCCTGGTCGCGGCGTCTCTCGCTCATCTCCCAGAAGCGCAGGTAGGTTTCCCAGTCGAACCCGGAGTAGGGCTCGTCCAGCAGCAACAGGTCGGGCTCGTGCATCAGCGCCAGCGCCAGGTTGAGCTTCTGGCGGGTCCCTCCGGACAGCTCCTCGATGCGATAGCCCCGGTAGCGCTTGAACTGCAGCTCCTCCAGCAGCCTCTCCGCCGCCGGCTGAGCCTCCCGGGCAGCGAGCTCGTAGGCCCGAGCGAAAAGCTCGAAGTGCTCCTCGACCGTCAGCTTCTCCCAGAGCAGGGGGATCTGGGGGCAGTAGCCGAGCTTGCCATCGCGCTCTACCGTCCCCCGATCGCGTTCCAAGAGCCCGACCACGATCTTCATCAGCGTGCTCTTGCCCGAGCCGTTCTCGCCGACCAGTCCGACCAGCTCACCCCGCCGCACCTCGAGGCTCGCACCCTTGAGGACCTCGATCCTGCGCCGCCGAGGCGGCACCCCGCGGTGGAAGCTCTTCTCGATCGCCTCGACCTGGAGCACCGGCGTCGACTCGGCGGCGCCGGCCCGGATCCTCTCGGCGGTTGAGGCTTGGGTTCGATCACGGTCCATCTACTTGACCGTAATACCCATAGGGGGTATTGTCAACGCCATGGGCGAAGCGACCCCGACTAGGGGCTACACAGCAGACAAGGACCAGCTCCTCAACCGCCTCGCCAGGGTCGAGGGCCAGGTGCGCGGCGTGACGAGGATGGTCGAGGAGGACCGCTACTGCATC
>DASUUD010000222.1:0-8672 GCA_036374255.1 Solirubrobacterales bacterium
GCGGCGGCGCGCAGCCGCTCGTCGACTCCGGATCGAGTGTCGATCACGTCGATCATCGCGGGCCTCCCTTCGCGGATTCCCACGATGACGCCGGCGACATCGGCATCGTCCCGATCGAGGCGATCGACCGGGGCCAGCTCGATCTGGATCGTGTCGGCGCTGCTGTCGTAGTCCGCTCGCATCAGCCCATCTCCTCGAACACGGTAATCACAAAACCCGGCTCGTCAAGCGCGACCACGACTTCGATCCGACGGCCGTCAGCGGTTCTTCCCCCCCCGACGCCGCGCCTCCGGCAGACCTTCGTACTCGAGGCACAGGGCACCTCGCCGAGACGGTCAACGCAGCTCGCAAGGCCCGCCGGCTCCCTAACTCGACCCGCGCTGGCGCGGGACCACGGGATGGTGTGGATCAGTCCACCGTGAGGTAACTACACCTTTACGTGTATAATGGTGTATTCATGGGTAGGACGAACATCGAGATCGACGACGCACTGGTGAGCCGCGCGATGCGGCTCTACCGCCTGCGCAGCAAGCGCGAGGCGGTCGACCTGGCGCTTCGCAGGCTTGTCGGCGAACCCATGAGCCGCGAGGAGGCGTTGGCGATGGAGGGAAGCGGTTGGGCCGGAGACCTCGACGAGCTCCGCTCTCCCGACGAGATCCCGCAGCGGTGATCGTCGTCGACAGCTCGGCCTGGGTCGAGTTCCTGCGCGCCACCGGAAGCCCCGCCCACCTCCGCCTGCGCTCCGCGCTCGAGGAGGGTGAGGAGCTCGCGAGCACCGATGTCGTCGTGATGGAGATCCTCGCCGGCGCCCGCGACGACACCGACCGCGACCGGCTGAGACGACTGCTCTACGGCCGCCGGTTCCTCGCCGTGGAGGGTCCGGCCGACTACGAGCAGGCGGCGGAGCTCTACCGGCTTTGCCGCAGTCGCGGTGAGGCGCCGCGAAAGCTCAGCGAATGCCTGATCGCCGCCGTCACGATCCGCAACGACGCCGAGCTGCTCTGCGCCGACACCGACTTCCTCACAATCTCCCGCCACTCACCGCTGCGGATCGCCGCCACCAGCTGATCCGCCCCTGGGATACTGCGGGCCACGATTCACCCGAAGGGAGACAGATGGGGATCTTGAGCCGACTCGTCGTGCCTGTCATCCTGCTGGCCGCGCTTGCCCTTGTCGTCGGTTGCGGGAAGACCGTGATCGACGACACCAAGACCGAGGACGCGATCAGGCAGAACCTGGAGTCCGACCTCGGCAAGCAGGTGCGGGAGGTCGATTGCCCCTCGGACGTCGAGGTGGAGCCCAAATCCACCTTCGAGTGCTCGGTGACGCTGGCGAGCGGGAAAGAGGAAACCGCGCGCCTGAGGATCATCAACGATGACGCCGACGTGGCGGTCGTGAGTCTGCAGCCCGATGGATAGAGTGCTACGAATGAGCCAAGCCAGCACGGCCGACGCGCCGACCAAGAACGCAAAACTCCTCGATTGGGTCCAGGAGGTCGCCGACCTCACCCAGCCCGACGCCGTCAATTGGTGCGACGGCTCCGCCGAGGAGTACGACTCCCTCGCCCAGACCCTGATCGAGGCCGGCACCTTCGAGCGCCTCTCAGACGCCAAGCGCCCCAACTCCTACCTCGCCCTCTCCGACCCCGGCGACGTCGCCCGGGTCGAGGACCGCACCTTCATCTGCTCGGAGCGCGAGGAGGACGCGGGCCCCACCAACAACTGGCGGGCGCCGGGCGAGATGAGGGACACGCTGCGCGGCCTCTTCCAGGGCTCGATGAAGGGGCGCACGATGTACGTGGTGCCCTTCTCGATGGGGCCGCTGGGCTCGCCGATCGCCCACATCGGCGTGCAGGTGACCGACTCCGCCTACGTCGCCGCCAGCATGCGGATCATGACCCGGATGGGCAAGGGCGCCCTCGAGGTGCTGGGCGACGAGGGCGAGTTCGTCCCCTGCCTGCACTCGGTCGGGGCGCCGCTGGCCGAGGGGGAGGAGGACGTCCCCTGGCCCTGCGACGCCGAGAACAAGTGGATCGTCCACTTCCCCGAGACCCGTGAGATCTGGTCCTACGGCTCCGGCTACGGCGGCAACGCCCTGCTCGGCAAGAAGTGTTTCGCGCTGCGGATCGCCTCCGCGATGGCCCGCGACGAGGGCTGGCTCGCCGAGCACATGCTGAGCCTCAAGCTCACCTCGCCCGAGGGCGAGACGAAGTCCGTCGCCGGCGCCTTCCCCTCGGCCTGCGGCAAGACCAACCTGGCGATGCTGATCCCGACCCTTCCCGGCTGGAAGGTGGAGACGATCGGCGACGACATCGCCTGGATGAAGTTCGGCGAGGACGGCCGCCTCTACGCGATCAACCCCGAGGCTGGCTTTTTCGGGGTCGCGCCCGGGACCAGCGAGAAGACCAACCCCAACGCGATGAAGACCGTCGCCCGCGACTCGATCTTCACCAACTGCGCGAAGACCGACGACGGCGACATCTGGTGGGAGGGCATGACCAAGGAGGCGCCCGCCCACCTGATCGACTGGCACGGCGAGGACTGGACGCCCGAGGCGGACCGCCCCGCCGCGCACCCCAACGCCCGCTTCACGACACCGGCCTCGGCCTGCCCCTCGATCGCCCCCGAGTGGGAGGACCCCGCGGGCGTGCCGATCGACGCCTTCCTGTTCGGCGGCCGCCGCTCCAAGGTCGTGCCGCTGGTCCGCGAAGCGTTCGACTGGCGCCACGGCGTCTTCCTCGGCGCGATCATGTCCTCCGAGACGACCGCGGCGGCGGCCGGCGAGGTGGGCAAGCTGCGCCACGACCCGTTCGCGATGCTGCCCTTCTGCGGCTACCACATGGGCGACTACTTCGCCCACTGGCTGAAGATCGGCGAGCGCGAGGGCGCCAAGCTGCCGCGGATCTACTACGTCAACTGGTTCCGCAAAGACGACGAGGGCAACTTCATCTGGCCGGGCTTCGGCGAGAACAGCCGCGTCCTGGAGTGGATCTTCCGGCGCTGCGAGGGCACCGCGGAGGCCGAGGAGACGCCGATCGGCAACGTGCCGGCGCCCGGCGCGCTCAGGGTCGAGGGGCTCGACGTCTCCGAGGAGGACCTGGCGGAGCTGTTCCGGGTCGATCCCGAGGAGTGGAAGGTCGAGCTGCCGACGATGCACCAGCACTTCGCCCGCTTCGGCGAGCACCTGCCCGACGAGCTGCACGAGCAGCTCGCCGACCTCGAGCGGCGGCTGGGCTGAGCGAGGAAGAACGCGGGGGAATGGTCCAGGCTGCTGCCGGGGCCAAATGTACGGCGTTTCTGTTCGGAACGCTTTGTTCGCGTTCGAGCGAACACAAGTCAATTTGTTCGGTGCATTTAGCTTGTGGTCAGACCGAACAAATCTGCTCATCTGGCGACGAGGCCGCCCTTTACCCTCGGGAGCCGTCCCTCTTGTAGCGGCTCGCCACGTACGCGGCTCAGGGCCACAGGCCGTCGCCCGCGAGGGCTTCAAGGAAGGTCTCGACCGGCCAGGCGTCGATTCCGTCCTCCGACCTCGTGGGGCGATCGCCGCGATGAATCAGCACTCGGCGCCGCAGTCCGGGCAGTTCCGCGATCGCACGCAGCCCGGCCATCTGTCCCTCGCTTGGCCGACGTGTGGACTTGACCTCGAGGGCACAGAGGTCGGCGCCGCGGCGCAGCACGAAGTCGACCGCAAGCCGCTTCGACTTGGCAGGTGCCCAGTAGGCGACTTCCTCGGCCAGCTCGCGCTCTGCCATGTACGTGCGCAGCAAGGTATGGACCCAGCCCTCGAGCAGGAACCCCACCTCCTCGGGCGCGACCGGGCCGTGGGCGCCCTTTGCGACGCGGGCCACCCCGGGATCCACCCAGTAGAGCTTTGGATGCTTGCGTTCGCGCGTCCGCAAGCGTGCCTCGAAGGCGGGTAGCCGCCGGACCAAGAGGGTGTCCTCGAGAACCCCCAGGTAGCCCTCGACCGTTGTCCGTGCGACGCCGGCGTCGCGGGCGATTCCGGCGACGTTGAGGAGCCGGCCGTGGAACAGGCCGGCGACGGGAAGGAACCGGGCGAACCCGGGGAGGTTGCGGACCAGCGCCTCGCCCTTGATCTCCTCGCGGAGGTAGAGCTGGACGTAGGAGCGCAGCGTCTCCCGCGGTGAGTCGGAGTCGAGCACCAGAGGAAGAGCGCCGATATCCAGGGTGCGCCCGAGGTCGAAGTCCCCGCCCAACTCCTCGGGGGTGAGGGGGAACATCTCGCGCCACAGGGCGCGCCCACCGAGCAGATTGACCCCGGCGGCCCGAAGTCTGCGGGCGCTCGATCCGAGCAGTGCGAAGCGGAGCCCACCCTCCTCGATGAAGCGGTGGACCTCGTTCAGCAGGCCCGGCAGTCGCTGAACCTCGTCGACCACGACCCAGCTGTCGGGGTCGAGACGTCGAAGCTCGCCCGCGAACGGCCTGGGGTCGGCCAGAAGATCCTGGTAAAGACCCTCGTCAAGCAGGACAAATCGATGTGCATCCGGAAGCCGCTCCCGAATCCAGGTGCTCTTGCCGACCCCCCGAAGCCCGAACAGGAAGAAGCTGCGGTCGGGTAGTCGATTGATGCGCGACAGCGGGCGTAATGGCATGAAAGCCGTCATTTTACACCCCAAAATGACGTTAGCTTGGTCGGGAAACGCCCTGCGGGTCGCTGCCGTCCGTGGCGAGCCGCTACAAGTGTGATGGGCCGCGAGAGTAGCTTCGGCCTCGCCCGCGACTCAGGCGCGCTCCGCCTGCGTCAGCCGCGGACGACGCGGAAGGCGACCCGGCGCGGCCGGGATCTCTGGCCGGCGGCGTCGGTGGCGACGATCGTGGCGCGATAGCGGCCCGGGCGCAGCCGCTTGCCGCGCAGGCGGCCGGAGAAGCGGGTCGACCGCCTGCCCGCCTGCTTCTGGGCCGACAGGGAGCCCACTTTGATGAACCGCACGCAGCGCGGTTTCGTCTTCCCGCGGCGCGGCCTCACGCAGCGCGTCTTGCCGCGGCGGCGCACCTTGCGCCCGCGGGCCTTGCGCTCGATCGTGATCCTCACCCGCGCGGGCTCTGAGAGCCGGTAGAGGAAGGTCGTGCCGCGCTTGACCCGGCGCCGTTTGCGCTTCGCGGAGACGGCGGCGCGGCCGCGCTTGCGCTTCGTTGATTTGCCCTTCGGGGCGAACACTTTGTTCGTCACCCTGAAGCCGCTGACGCTCGGCGGATCGTCGGCCAGGCAGGTTGCCGCCTGGCCCGCCAGCTCGAAGGCGCCGATGTCCGGTGCGGCGAGGCAATCGCGGTTTCCGTCCAGCGACCGCGGGTTGCCGGCCAGGTCGAGCTGACTCGGCGCGACGAGCGAGGGGTCGCCCCGGTCGATCAGCGGCGAGGTGGCCTGGAGGGCGAAGTTCCCGGCGGCGACGTCGACGAACTGCGGGTCGCCGACCAGATTGGCGCCGCTGCCGGGCGGCGTCACCGTGCCTCCTTCTTTCTCGACCCGCGTCGTGAAGCTCGAGTGCTGCGCCGTGATCGCACCGCCGGCCGCTTCGAGATCGGCGGTGGGGACTTCCTCCGGGAAGTGCCAGGCGATCGAGTTGCGCAGGTCGACGCTCGCCGCGTTGCCCTCCGTGGCGATGACGGCGCCAGTTCCAGCACCGGCGAAGGTGCTGCCGCGTGCCGTCATCGACGCCGTCCCGCCTGCGCCGCTCGTCCCGACGGAAACCCCCGGGAGTTCGAATATTCCCAAGCCGCCTCCGGCCACCTGGCTGTCGATCACCGACACCGTCGCCGGGGAGGTATTCGCCTGGAGTCGCATCGCGGCGATCAGCCCGAGGATCTCGCTGCGCTCGACGATCAGCGACCCCTCGGCGACGATGGCGCCAATCGAGCCGATGAGCTGCGATGACCTGATGGTCACCTCCGCGCCTTTCCGCACGGAGGTCCCGGTCGAACCGCCTGGACTCGGCCCCGCGCCGAGCTCCGAGTCGATCACCTCCGCGCGCGCCCCGGCCTCCTCCACACGAAGATTCTGGGCCCCCGCGTCGCCGTTGCTTCCGGCGCCGACCAGGGCGCTGTCCAGAACCGAGAGGCTCGCTTGCGCAGGCCCGCTCTTCACCGTAACCGCGCTTACCGGTTCTTCGATCAAGGCCGGCCCGCCCGGATCGCGGTTCCCTGCCAGGACGACCGTCCGGTCGAGCACAAGCTCCAGCTGGGCGGCTTCGGTCGGGGTGAACCGGATCCCGTCGCCGCCGAACTCGTCGAAGCCGCCACCGCCGTTGTCCCCGTCACCGCCCCGCACGCGGATCGAGCGCAGAGTGCCACCGCGTTCAAGTTCGAGCGCGGGTTTGCCCTGGTCGACCACGCCGTCCGGGCCCCGGATCAGGGTGGAGCCCGAGGCGTCGGCCGCCGTCCCGGATCCGGCGCCGACGAAGGTGAGCACCGCGTTAGTGGTGACCGTCGCCGCTTCGGCGTATGTGCCCGCCGCGATCTGGATCGTGTCGCCGTCGGACGCCACGGCGACCGCGTGGTTGACCGTTTTGCACGGCGCACCGGAGTTGGTGCAGGCGGAGATGTCGGCTCCCCCCGTGTCCACGTACCGCGTCTCGGCGGCGGCGCTCGCGGGCAGCGCGAGCGCGGCTGTGACGGCGATCGCTGCGAGCCCCCGGTGCATCCCGGGGATTATTCCGGCGCCTCGGCGGCTCCGCAAGCCGGTTGGCCCGACGACCGATGCCGCCATCGCGCCCTGCGGCCCTCCTACCACTCGGGCGGCGGGATCGGGCTGCTGACCGCGAGGTCTCCGAACTCGTTCGCTTTGAAGACCGGGCGGCTGATCTGATTCGCGAAGGCCCGCGCCGAGCGCGGCGAGCGGTCGATCGTCCAGTGCATCCCTTGGTCGGGCTCGTCGTACCAGATGAGGGCGCGGACCTTGCGGTAGCGGGCGGGGATGACGCGCAGCATGTTGCGGATCCAGCGCGGCTTGGAGCCGCCGCGGTCGTCGGAGGCGATCTCGCCGATCATCATCGGCTTGTGGCGGGCGATGCGCTTCACCCGGTTATAGGTTTCGGCGTAGATTTCCTTGAAGCTCTGCCAGCCGGCCGAGTTCGGCGTCTCGCCCCAGTTGAAGCCGTCGAGGCAGGTCCAGTCGACGTAATCGTGGCCCGGGTAGAGCCGCTTCAGCGGCACCAGCCTGCGGGTGAAGTCGACGTTGGGGCACCAGACCCAGGAGACGTTGTGGGCGCCCACCGACTCGAAGATGGCGTGGATGTGGCGCCAGGCTGCGACGAAGGAGCCGCGCCCGTTGCCGTTGACCCGCTCCGACCAGGGGAACCAGAAGCCGTTCATCTCCCAGTTGAGGCGGATGAAGAAGGGGTGGCCCCACTCGCGGGCCCCTTCGGCCATTTCGCGGATGTAGCCGTCGAAGACGCCTGCCGTGACCCGCGCCAGGCGGAAGTCCGGTTCGGTCACCTCGCCGCGGCTGCCCTGGGTGCTCCAGCTGAAGACCGGAATCGCGCCGTAGGTGCGGATGTTTTCGAGCGGCGTGGTGGGGAAGCGCTGGAAGACGCAGGGGCCGCCGCTGCAGTCTGCCCAGGGCGCCGAGAAGGAGATCAGCGAGAGCGGCTTTTTGGTGCGGTGCTGGAAGCGGTAGACCGCCCGCATGTCCCAGGGGGCGGGTTCGCCGGTCAGCTGCGCCCCGATCTGCGCGCCCCAGTAGAGCGGCCGCGGCGGCGTGCGGGGCTTCTTGGTCGCGGCCGCCGCGCCGGCGGGGGCAAGCGCCGCGGCAACGAGCAGCGCCAGGGCGAGCAGCAGCGCGACGATGCCGCTGGCGGCGGGTGGCGAAGCGGGCGATCTGATCTCGTCGGTCATTGGCTGCTCCGTGACGCACTAACCCCACGAAGTTCGCTTAGGTGCGTACGGTCGCTCAGCCGGTCGTGTTCAGCGGCGCTTGGCGCGGCGCTTGCGTTTCGAGGCCTGTTCAGGCGGCCGGATCGGCGACTCTGAAAGGGTTGCATACGCGTTTGGTCGGTATCCGCGGCTCAGCCCCCTGCGGAAGGCGCGCGAGGCGGGGCCCGAGTTCTCCAGCGGCCAGTCGACGTGCCGGTCGACCTGGTTGAACCAGACGAGGGCGCGGATGCGGCGGAACTTCGGCCCCCGCAGAGCCTGGAACATGCGCCTGATCCAGGCGGACTTCGAGCGGCCGTTGCCTGTGGAGGCGAGCTCGGCCAGGATCATCGGCTTGCGTGGGGCGATGTTCCTGACGATCCGCCGGTAGGTCGATGTGAAGATTTTCTCGAAGCTCATCCAGGGAACCGGGTTGGTCGGGTTCGTCCCCCAGTTGTAGCCGTCGATGCAGGTCCAATCGACGTACGCGTCCCCGGGGTAGAGCGGTTTCAGCGGGTAGAAGCGGAAGCGGGGGTCGGCGTATGGGCACCAGGCCCAGGTGACGTTGTGGGCGCCGACCGACTCGAAGATGTCGTGGACGTGGCGCCAGCCGGCGACGAAGGAGCCGGGCCCGTTGCCGTTGACCCCCTCCGACCAGGGGAACCAGTTGCCGTTCATCTCCCAGTTGAAGCGCAGGAAGAAGGGATGGCCCCAGTCCCGGGCGGCGGTGGCGAACTGGCGGATGTAGGAGTCGAAGCGGCCGCCGTAGATGGAGGAGAGGGCGAACTCGTGCTCGCGCCCTTC
>DASUUD010000223.1:0-2885 GCA_036374255.1 Solirubrobacterales bacterium
CGCCCCGAAGCGATCGACCAGTTGCTGGCGAAGCCAGGCGGTGTAGTAGGGGGCCTCGGAATCGATCGTCGGCGGCTCGATGTCGTCGGGCGAGGGCAGTGCCTGCTGGACGCTTTCCTCGAGCTGGTCTTCCGTGATGTAGCCCTGTTCGTGCATCTTCTCCAGGATCAGGTTGCGGCGGGCGAGCGCGTTTTCGGGGTGGTATTTGGGGTCGTAGGCCGAGGGCGAGGAGATGACGCCGGCGAGGGTCGCGGCCTCGCTCGGGGTGAGAACCGAGGCGCACGGATCGGCATCGCTTCCGCAACCGGGGTGCGCCTCACCGAAGAAGGTCCGTGCGGCGGCCTCGATCCCGTATGCCCCCTCACCGAAGTAGACCGTGTTGAGGTACTCCGTGAGGATCTTGTCCTTGCTCCAGCGGTTCTCAAGCCGGTAGGCGAGCACGGCCTCGCGGAACTTCTGGAACAGGGTGCGACTTTCCTGGGCGGCGAGCGCTTCTTTGATGAACTGCTCGGTGATGGTCGATGCTCCCTGGGCTGCGCTGCGGCTCAGGATGTCTTTGAAGAGCGCTCGCGCGATGCCCTCGTAATCGACGCCCTCGTGCTCGTAGAAGCGGGCGTCCTCGACGGCGACCACCGCGTTCTTCACGTTCGGCGAGATCTCGCCCGACTCGAGCAGGATCTTGTTCTGGTTGCTGGTCAGCGTGCCGATCGGCTCGCCGTTGGCGTCGAACACCTCGCTGTTCTTCGAGGCCTTGTACTGGGCGAAGTTGTAGACCGCGGGCAGGTCGCGGGAGACGGCGACGACCATCCCGAAGACCATCGAGACTAGGCCGAGGATGACCAGGCCGAGCAGGACGAAGAGGATGCGCAGCTTCTTGAGGCGCGGCCGCGCCGGCTTTGTCGGGGCTGCCGGAAGCGGCGGCGGAACTGCGCCGCCCGGCCGGCGGGGCTTTGTTCCTGTGGCCGCCATCGAGTTCGGAGGCGCGGCGGGGCTCGGTCCGCCGAGCGGAGGCGGCAGTCTAGCATTCGCCCTCGCATGGATCTGACGCGAAACGCGGTCCACGTCCTGCCCGAGGGACGACTCGCCGAGCAGCTCGCCTCCGGCCGGCCGCTGCGGGTGAAGCTGGGCATCGATCCGACAACGGCCGACATCCACCTGGGCCATACGGTCGTCCTGCAGAAGCTGCGCGAGTTCCAGGACGGAGGCCACGATGTGATCCTGATCGTCGGTGACTTCACGGCCCGGGTCGGCGACCCGAGCGGGCGCTCCACCCAGCGCCCGGTGCCGAGCCCGGAGGAGATCGCCGCGAATGCCAAGACCTACCAGGTGCAGGCCTTCAAGGTCCTGGATCGCGAGCGCACGGAGGTCCGCTTCAACAGCGAGTGGCTGCGAATGGAGCCCGAGAAGCTCCTCGGGCTGCTCGCCACAACAACCGTCGCTCGACTCCTGGAGCGCGAGGACTTCCAGAAGCGGATGGCGGCCGGCGCTCCGATCGCTGCGCTGGAGCTGCTCTATCCGCTCCTGCAGGGCTACGACTCGGTCGCCGTGGAAGCCGACATCGAGATCGGCGGCACCGACCAGAAATTCAACCTGCTGTTCGGGCGGGACGTGCAGGCCGCCTACGGACAGCCCCCGCAGTCGATCGTCACCATGCCGATCCTGGTCGGGATCGACGGCGAGCAGAAGATGAGCAAGTCGCTCGGGAACTACGTCGGAGTGACAGATCCGCCGGAGGAGATGTTCGGTCGCCTGATGCGCCTGCCGGACGAGGCCATGGCCGAGTACTTCCGGCTGCTGCTGGGCGAGGAGGTTCCGTCCGGCCCGCCCAACGAGGCGAAGCGCGAGCTGGCTCGGCGGATCGTCAGCCGCTACCACGATGCAGAGGCCGCGACCGCCGCCGAGGAGCATTTCGACCGCCTCTTCGTGAAACACGAAGCTCCGCAGGACGTCGAGGAAGCTTCGCTCGATCCCTATCTGGGAGACGACGGGCGGCAGGTCCATATGCCCCAGCTGATGGGAGATCTGTTCGAGATGAGCTCGAGCGAGGCGCGGCGGCTGATCCGTCAGGGCGGTGTCAAGCTGGATGGAAAGGCGGTCCCCGCCGATCGGCTCGATTTCGACCCCGCGGAGCTGGACGGCAGGGTGCTTCAGGTCGGTAAGCGACGCTTCCGCCGCCTGCGTGCCCCCGCCTAGCCAAGCGTCCGCCGCGGCGCTATACTTCTCGGTCCCTCCGGGAACGGCCCGGTGCCTTCCCGTGCGTGTAGAGGCGGCGAGACCCGTCGCCGGAGGCGCAGCGGTCTTTGAAAACTGAGCAGCGTGCACTCCGCAGGTCAGAACGGCCTGTGGATTGTTTGAGCCCGACCCGCTCGGCCCGTCAGCGTGCCGAGTGGTTTGATCTACCCGTCATGCCGGCCGCCGCGTATGTGTACCCGGTGGCCCGCCAGGCATGACAACTCTGTGTTGGAAGTACCTTTCACGGAGAGTTTGATCCTGGCTCAGGACGAACGCTGGCGGCGTGCTTAACACATGCAAGTGGTGCGACGAACCAGGGCTTGCCCTGGGGCAAAGCCGCGAACGGGTGAGTAACACGTGGGTAACCTGCCCCGATGACCGGGACAACCCGAGGAAACTCGGGCTAATACCGGATGTGGTGTACACACACAAGTGTGTTCACTAAAGGAAGCTTCGGCCTCCGCATTGGGAGGGGCCCGCGGCCCATTAGCTTGTTGGTGGGGTCATGGCCTACCAAGGCAACGATGGGTAGCTGGTCTGAGAGGACGATCAGCCACACTGGGACTGAGACACGGCCCAGACTCCTACGGGAGGCAGCAGTGGGGAATCTTGCGCAATGCGCGAAAGCGTGACGCAGCAACGCCGCGTGGGGG
>DASUUD010000224.1:0-13103 GCA_036374255.1 Solirubrobacterales bacterium
AGCATCGGCGCGACGTGGTGACTCTTGCAGCCCTTGCACCAGGGCAATAGCTCCTCGCGGACCCGCTGCCGGTAGGCGTCGTGCAGCTCGTTCTTGTCGAGCCTGCGGCCGCCCTTCAGCGCGTCCCTGGTCGCCTCCGCCACCTCGTCGAGCGCCTCCGTCGGCGCGAAGCCCTCCTGCCTCGCCAGTCGTTTCACCTGCTCGCCCAGCTGCGCCGCCAGCTCGTCGTCCTCGCCGGCGATCAGCGCCCGGCCCCACAGTCCGAAGTCAGCGGGCGCGACGGCGTGGATCGCGCCTCTGATCACGTGGGCGACGACGACGTCGCCGCGGTCGACCGCCTCGTCGTAGCCCTCGCGTGTCACGTCCTCGGCCCGCGCCGCCAGCGCCAGCAGCGCCGCATCGCGCGCGAAGTCCGAGGCGGGGCAGGCCGCCGCCTCGGCGAGCCCGCGCGCCCGACGACTGGCCAGCCCCGAGCGCGCCAGCCGGAAGGCGAGGATCTGGTCCGCGTCCACTTCCATCGCCCCAAATTTCTCAGAACTCGGTAACTCCCGGACCACCGCCGTGTAGCGCTCTGCATGGATCCAGAGCGGCTCCGCCGCTACCACGAGTACACGCGCAAGCACGGCGTCAACTGGGTGATGTACCTGGTGGTCAGGGCGGTGATGACGCCGTTCTGCCTCGTCTACTTCCGCTACCAGCGGGAGATGCGCGAGAACGGGCGGATCAAGGGCGGCGTGATCGTCGCCGCCAACCACCGCAGCTTCTTCGACCCCTTCATCATCGGCGGTGCCCTGCCCTGGGGGCGGCCGATGAACTACGTCGCCAAGCAGGAGCTCGTCCAGCACCGCTGGCAGGCCTGGCTCCTCTCCCGGCTCGGCGCTTTCCCGATTCGCCGCAACGAGTCCGACGAGGAGTCGATGGAGACCGCGCGGCTCGTCGTCGAGCGCGGCGGCGCCGTCTGCATCTTCCCCGAGGGGACGCGGATCCGCCGTGGGACGCTGGCCAGCCCGCGCCGCGGCGTCGGCCGCCTCGCTCTCCAGACCGGCGCCCCGGTCGTCCCCACCGCCGTCTTCGGCACCGAGCACGTGCGGCGCGGCTGGCGCATCCGGCCGCGCAAGGTGAAGGTGCGGCTCGGCCGGCAGATCACCTTCCCGCGCGTCGAGGAGCCCTCGCAGGCGCTGGCCGAAACGGTGACGGCGCGGATCTGGCCCAACGTCCTTCTGCAGTGGGAAGCGATGGGCGGCCTGCCGCCGATGCGCCGCGCCGCGGTGATCGGCGCCGGCAGCTGGGGGACCGCGGTCGCGGTCCTGCTCGCCCGCGGCGGCCTCGAGGTGCAGCTCGGCGCCCGCACCGCCGAGCAGGCGGCCGAGCTCTCCCAGGCGCGCGAGAACAGGCGCTACCTGGAGGGGGTGGAGCTGCCCAACTCGATCGAGGTGCGCCCCGCCTCCGCGATCGAGCTGGCCGGCCTCGACCTGCTCTGCCTGGCGATCCCCTCCGGCTCGCTGCCGCAGGCGGTCGGCGCGATCGCCGACCGGATCAGCGACCGCTCCTCGGTGCTGCTGCTGACCAAGGGCCTGATCGCGCCGCAGGGCAAGCTCCCCTCCGAGTACGTGGGGGAGCGGGTGCGGGCCCGCGCGCTCGCCTCGCTCGGCGGCCCCGCCCACGCCCGCGAGGCGGTCTCCGGCTCCGCCGCCCTCGTCCTCGCCTCCGCCGACCCCGACCTGCGCGACCAGCTCGGCGAGGTCTTCGACAAGGCCAGGCTGGTCTGCGAGCGCACCGCGGACGTGACCGGGGTGGAGATGGCGGGCGCCGCGAAGAACGCCGCCGTGCTGGCCGCCGCGGCGACCGAGCCGCACGGCATGAACGCCGCCGGCATCGCCGCCGCCGAGGTCTGGAGCGAGTGCATCGAGTACGCCATCGCCCGCGGCGCCGAGCCCGAGACCTTCAGCGGGCTGGCCGGAGTGGGGGACCTGACAGCGACGCTGATGGCCCCCTCGGGGCGCAACCGCCGCGCCGGCGAGCTGCTCGGCACCGGCACCCCGGCGGACGAGATCCCGGGCGTGATCGGCCAGGCTTCCGAGGGGCTCGACGCGGTGCCGCTGCTCGCCCGGGCGATCTCCGCCTCCGACGGGCCCCCCGGGGCGCTGAGCGGGCTGGCGGCGTTGATCGCGGGGGAGATCGACGGCGCCGAGTGGGTGGCGAGGCTGCGGCGGGTCGAGCGCTCCAGGCGCGCTGACCCCCGCGCGAACCGCGAGAGACGGGAGGCTAGTCTTGGCGGGTGAGCGCCCCCGAGAAGGACTTCGAGCCGGCCAGCCTCGACCCGGCCGAGAAGGCCGAGCTCGACCGCGCCTTCGAGGACCTCTACCGGGCCCACCTGCGCGACGTCTATTCCTACTGCTACTACCGGGTTGGCAATCCCCACGACGCCGAAGACCTGACCGAGCAGGCCTTCCTGCAGGCCTACCGGCACTTCGACCGGGCGCGGCGCGAGTCCGACGGCCGGCCGCTGCGGCCCTGGCTGATCCGCATCGCCCACAACCTGGCGCTCAACTACTACCGGGACCGCTCGCGCCGACCGCAGACCTCGCTGGAGACGGCCGAGCCGATCGCCACCCGGCACGGCACCGAGGCGCTCGCCGAGGGGCGCGAGGAGCTGCGCGAGCTGATGGCCAACCTCCAGCACCTGCCCGACGACCGGCGCGACGCACTGATCATGCGCTTCGCTCTGGGCATGGACAACCGGGAGATCGCCCGCGCGCTGGGGCGTACCGACGGCGCCACCAAGGTGCTGATCCACCGCGCGATCAAACAGCTTCAGGAGGAGATGGGCAACGACACCGACGGCGAAGAGGGAGGTGAGTAGCGGTGTCTGAAGTGGAACGACTACTGGCCGACGCGCTGCGGCCGATCGAGCCCCCGGAGCGGCTCTCGGGCCGGGTCGAGGACACGCTCTCGGCGGTCACGGCGGCGGCTGCGGAGGAGCTCTCGCACTGGGCCGAAGAGCTCTCGGAGAGCGAGCTGCGCGCCCTGCGCGACCCGCGCAACTGGGTGCGCCCGGTGATCGCGGTCAGCGCCGGGGGGATCGCCACCGGCGCCCTGGTGGTGCTGGAGATGCGCCGGCGCGGCCGCCAGCAAACCAAGACCGGCGTCCGCGCCCTCGCCGAGCGCATCCGTCCCTGAGCGCGCCTCCACCGGCCGGGCCCCGGGCACCCCCCGATCCGACTTTCACCCGTGGGGCACCCCCGATCCGACTTTCACCCCGTCCCGGGGGGTGAAAGTCGGATGCGCTGAGGGGTGTTGAACGGTTTGGGACCCCGGGACGGCGCCCGAGTGGTCGATGTCAGACGGCTGCGGGCTCCCGCGGCGCCCCTTCCCGCGTCGCCGGAGTGGCCGCGCCCGCGGCGAGGCCGAGTATCCCCAGCACCAGATGCAGGAAATTATCCTCGGTGTTGACCGGGATGAAGCCGAGGATCGAGTCACCGCTGCCGATGATGAACCCCCAGATCGCGATCACGATGTAGACCGCGCCGAGCCCGAACGCGTACTCCCGCGCCGCGTAGCCGGCGACCAGCAGGCCGATCGCCCCGGTCAGGATGTGCACGATGTTGTGCCACGCGTTCACCGCGAATATCCCGAACACGTCGTCGACATCCCCGGGACTGCCGAACGAGGCGCTGTAGAAGAACCCGATGATGCCGACAACCACCAGTATCCCGCCGATCCAGACCGCGTAGAGTCGTGCGGGGGTTGAGCCTTCCATGCTTGTCCTCCTTGTAGGACCGCCTGTAGCGCGATTCTCTCTCCTCCGGCGGCGGCAAGCAACCCCCAACACGTAGGCTCTCCGGCTCATGGCCGAGACCTGTTACAGGCATCCCGACCGCGAGACGAACGTCTCCTGCTCCTCCTGCGGGCGCCCCATCTGCCCCGAGTGCATGACGCCCACGCCGGTCGGCATGCGCTGCCCGGAGTGCGCGGGCCAGCGCACCAAGGTCGTGCACGGGCAGGCGGCGTTCAGCGCCGCCGCGCCGGCCACCTTCGCCCTGATCACCTTCAATATCGCCGCCTACCTGGTGGAGATCGCGGCCGGCTCGGGCGGGTTCAGCGGGACCAACGGCACGATCATCAACGACTTCGCCCTGCAGGGCGCCTCGGTCGCCGACGGGGAGTGGTACCGCCTGATCACCGGCGGCTTCCTGCACGCCGGCCTGATCCACATCGGCTTCAACATGTTCGCCCTCTTCATCCTCGGCCGCCTGCTGGAGCCGGCGATCGGCACGCCCCGCTTCGTGGCGCTCTACTTCGCCTCGCTCTTCGCCGGCGCCTTCGGGGCGCTGGCGCTCACCGACCCGATCACCCCCACGGTGGGGGCCTCCGGCGCGGTCTTCGGCCTCTTCGGCGCCGCCTTCGTGATCGCCCGCGGCCGCGGCTTCGACACGATCGCCTCCCAGCTGGGCTTCCTGCTGCTGATCAACCTGGCCCTCACCTTCGGGATCAGGGGAATCAGCATCGGAGGCCACCTGGGGGGGCTGGCCGCCGGCCTGCTCTGCGCGATGCTGATCGTCGCCGGCGAGCGCGGCCGCCTCGGCCCGCGCCCCCTGCCCATGGAGCTGCTGGCGATGGCGGTCGTCGGCGTCCTCTCGATCGTCGGGGCGATCGCCTTCGCCGATCAGGGGATCTGGGTCAACGTCTCCTGATCGGCGATCAGGGGATCTGGGTCAACGTCTCCTGATCGGCGAGCGCACCTCGGCGAAGCCGATGTTGCCGGGTGGCTCGACCAGGGTTGGGTGCAGCAGATGGCCGAGCAGCTCGACCCCGTCGATCAGCCGCGGCCCCGGCCGGGAGAAGGTCGAGGCGGCATCGACCGCGAAGACCCTGCTGGCGCCCAGATTCTGGATCCGCTCCCAATGCTCGAGCGCCTGTGCCCGCGATTCCGCCACGTAGAGGCCGCAGGGCATCGCGATCACCACGTCGGGGTTGAGGCTGGACAGCTCGCCCCAGCTCACCTCAGGCGACTTCAGGCCCGGCGGCCCGGCGATGTCCTCGCCGCCGGCGATCGAGATCATCTCCGGGATCCAGTGGCCGCCGACGAAGGGGGGGTCGAGCCACTCGAGGGCGATCACCCGCGGCAGGCTCGCTCCCGCCACGGCGGTGCGGACCAGGGCCAGCCTCCCCTCGAGCTCCGCCCGCAGCTCGCGCGCCCTCTCGGTCAGCCGAGTCGCTTCGCCCAGCCGGATCACGTCTTCGAGCACCTCGCCCAGCGTGCTCGGGTCCTGCTGGAGGACGCGGGGCTCGCTGGGCAGGCGGCGGGCGATCTCCAGCACCTCCTCGTAGGAGACCGCGCAGACCTCGCAGACCGACTGGGTGACGATCAGGTCCGGGGCGACGCTCGCCAGCACCTCTTCGTCCAGCTCGTACAGCGGCCGTCCCTCGCCCAGAGTCGACTTCACCTCCTCGTCGATCTCTGCGGCGCTCAGCTCCCGCGATAGAGCGGTGCGGGTCAGGCGGGGGAGGGCGCGGGCCCGCACCGGGTGGTCGCACTCGTGGGTGACGGCGACGACCTGGTCGCCGAGGCCGAGCGAGAACAGCATCTCGGTGGCGGAGGGCACGAGGCTTGCGATTCGCATCTTTCCGTGGTGTCCGTTTCCCTGTTCCCTGGCTTTCCTCGACCAATATGGCATTTCGGGCGCAAATTGGTCGATTTCACGCCAAGCTGCGCCGGCCGCGCTCGCCTGCCTCTCCCCGCGTTCGCCCGCCCGCGCTCGCCTGCTTCCCACTGCGTGCGCCCGGCCGCCCACGGGGGCCGACTCCCCGGCCGCCTCTGGCTATATTTCAGTACGCCGAATGGCCGAAGACGACCTCCCCCGAAGTACCGGGCCAAATAGCCGCTGATGAGCGCAGTCCTGCTCATCCTGCTCGTGCTCCTGCTCGTCGCCGTGAACGGCTTCTTCGTCGCGGCGGAGTTCGCGATCGTGCGCTCGCGCCGCAGCAGGATCGAGAGCCGCGCCGAGGAGGGGAGCAGCGCCGCGCGGGTCGCCCTGCACCAGCTCGACCACGTCGACGAGTACGTCGCCACCTCGCAGGTGGGGATCACGCTCGCCTCGATCGGGATCGGCTTCCTGGGCGAGCCGGCGATCGCCTCGCTGGTCGAGCCGGTGATCGAGGGGGCGCTCGGCACGGCGGCCTCCTACATCATCGCCTTCCTCTTCGCCTACTCGGTGGTCACCCTGCTGCACGTGATCTTCGGCGAGCAGGCGCCGAAGATGATCGGGATCGCCCGCTCCGAGGGCCTGCTGCTCGGGATCGCCCTGCCCCTGGAGTTCTTCCGGCGCCTATTCCACCCGCTGATCGTGCTCACCAACAAGCCGGCCCGCTTCTTCGTCGCCCGCGTGCTGCGGATCGAGCCGGAGGCCCAGGAGGAGGTCGCCTCCACCGAGGAGCTGCGGCTGATGATCGTGCGCGGCGCCCAGCGCGGCCGCCTCGACCCCGGCGAGGCCGGGATGCTCGGCGGCGTCTTCCACCTGCACGAGCAGCAGGCGCGGGGGGTGATGACCCCGATCCCCGCCGTGGTCACGGTCGATTCCAGCGACCGTGTGGAGACGGCGCTGCGCCGCTGCGTCACCTCCGGGCATACGCGGCTGCTGGTGATCGAGGACGACAACCCCGACCGGGTGAAGGGGATCGTCCACAACAACAGCCTCGCCCGCCTCTACATGAACGAGGGGCCGGAGGCGACGATCGAGTCGGTCGTCCGCGACGCGGTGATCATCCCCGAGACCCGCCCCCTCGACGACCTCCTCCACGACCTCCAGGTGCAGCGCACCTCGCTCTCGGTGGTGGTCGACGAGTACGGGCGCACGGTCGGGATCGTCACCGTCGAGGACATCCTCGAGGAGGTGGTGGGGGAGATCGAGGACGAGACGGACCCGCGCGCCGCCGCCCTGCGCCAGCTCGCCGGTGGCGACTGGTTCGTGCGCGGCCACGTCTCCCTGGGCGACCTGGCGGACGCGGGGATCGAGCTGCCGGTCGACAGCGAGGCCTACACCTCGATCGGCGGCTACGTGTTCGGCGAGCTGGGACGGCTGCCGAAGCGCGGCGACACGATCACCGCCAACGGCTACAGGATCAGGGTCGAGTCCGTGCGTGAGAACCGCGTCGAGGCCGTGCGGATCAGCGTCGCGCCCGGCGGGGGTTCCGTCCGCCACGACGCCTAGCTTCTTCGGGCAACCCGCGTTCCGAACTCGTGGAGGTATCGCACATGTGGGTTGTGCGCTTGACCGACAAGCAGCTGGAGATCCTCAGGGCCCTGCTGCGTTCCGAGGAGCATCTCGGTCCGACGCTGAAGGGGGCCGCCGAGGCGCTTGACCTGGCTCGCTGGGACGATCTGCCCGACGCGGAGCTGCCCTGGGACGAGATCGAGGCGACCGCCCGCCGTCAGGGGATCTCCGCCGCCGATGTGATCTGGGACATCGCCGGGAAACGCTAGGCCGCTGCAAACCGTCGCATATCGGGGTCTTCAGTCGGCCTCCTCGGGTCACGCACCAATAGTGCGCTCCGCTCGTCGCCCTCCCTGCATCCCCCGATCTGCTCGGTCGCAGCGGCCTAGGCGTCTGAGTAGTCGTAGAAGCCGGCACCGCTCTTGCGGCCGAGCTTCTCTTCGCCGATCATCTCGACCATAAGGCCCGGGGGCTTGTGGGCGGGCTCGTTGGAGTCCGCGTAGAGGGCGTCGCCGATCGCCTCGGCGACATCGAGCCCGACGAAGTCGAGCAGCGCCAGCGGCCCCATCGGGTGGCCGGCACCAAGTTTCATACAGGCGTCGACCTCGCCGGCCTCCATGCCGGTTCGCTCCATCATCCGCACCGCGTCGAAGAGGTAGGGGAAGAGGAGGCGGTTGACGACGAAGCCCGACTGGTCGGGGACCTCGACCGCGGTCTTGCCGAGTGCCGCGCACCAGGCGAGGGCCTTCTCGCGCGTCTCGTCGCCGATCCCCTCCGGGAAGCAGACCTCGACCAGCTTCATACGCGGCACCGGGTTGAAGACGTGGAGCCCGAAGAGGCGGCCGCTGACCCCGCCCGCCTCGGCGATCTCGGCCACCGCGAGCGACGAGGTGGTCGTCGCCAGGTCGCCGTCTGGGCAGGCTTCCGCGACGCTGGAGAGCACTTCGCCCTTGGGCTCGACTTCCTCGATCACCGACTCGACCACGATGTCGCAGTCGGCAAGGTCGTTGGGGTCGGTGGTGACCCGCAGCCGCGAGGGCTCGGCGCCGTCGATCTTCGCGCAGGCCGCCACCACTTTCTCCTCGGCGCGCCAGGCCGACGCCTCGCTGCGCGCGAGCAGGATCGTGTCGGCGGTCGTCGTCGAGACCGCGGCCAGTCCCGTGGCGATCGCCCCGCTGCCGGCGATCCCGGGCGCTTCGTAACCCTTGCCTGCGTTCACGGGTCCGGGTTCCTATCACGGAAGCGCATCCCGGCGTGGCGCGGGTCCGCTGAGTTCGCCCTTATCCGCGAAGAACCGCGAAGAACCGCGAGCTCAGCTTTGGCGCGCACGCCGCTCCGAGCTGAGTTCGTACTTATCCGCGAATACCGCGAAGAACCGCGAACTCAGCCGGGCGCGATTGTGAGAGGCGTCAGACAACGCGGCTTGACTGACGAATCAGTCGGGTATCTTTGGAATCAGGCGCGGTACGCCACCGGAACGACGAAACGGAGGGCTTCGATGACTGGCAACGGCGACGGCAGCTTCGGCGGGCGTGAGGTCGTGATCGTGGAGGCGGCCCGGCTCCCCGTAGGGCGTGGCCACGAGGAGAAGGGCTACTACAAGGACGTCCACGCCTCCAACCTCCTCTCGAAGACCTACAAGGAGCTGGTCGAAAGAGCCGGGATCAACCCCGCCGAGGTCGACGACGTCGTCGCCGGCTGCGTGCAGCAGTTCGGCGAGCAGAGCCTCAACATCGGCCGCAACGCCTGGCTCGAGGCCGGCCTGCCGATGGAGACTCCGGCAACCACCGTCGATCGCCAGTGCGGCTCCGCCCAGCAGGCGGTCAACTTCGCCGCGGCGCTGATCGCCTCCGGCGTCCACGACGTGGTGGTCGGCGGCGGCGTCGAGCACATGGGCCACATCTCCTTCGCCGACAGCGCCAAGGTGATGCAGGAGCACGGCATGGCCTTCTCGCCGCAGCTGCTGGAGCGCTACAACCTCGTCCCGCAGGGGATCTCGGCGGAGATGATCGCCGACAAGTGGGAGATCCCTCGCTCCGAGCTGGACGAGATCGGCCTTCGCTCCCACCAGCTCGCCCACAAGGCGACCGAGGAGGGCCGCTTCGAGCGCGAGATCATCCCCTTCAACGTCAACGGCGACACCTACGTCACCGACCAGGGCATCCGCCCGGACACCTCGCTGGAGGTGCTCTCGCAGCTGAAGCCGGCCTTCAAGGAGGACGGCAGGGTGACCGCCGGCAACTCCTCGCAGGTCTCCGACGGCGCCGCCGCGGTGCTGCTGATGACCCGCGAGAAGGCCGAGGCGCTGGGTCTGAAGCCGCGGGCGCGGATCTTCGACCAGACGACGGTCGGGGTCGATCCGGTGATCATGCTGACCGGCCCGATCCCGGCGACCAGGAAGCTGCTCGACCGCAACGGGATGAAGATCGACGACATCGACCTGATCGAGATCAACGAGGCCTTCGCCTCGGTTGTCGCCGCCTGGCGCCGCGAGCTCGATCCCGACATGGACCGGGTCAACGTCAACGGCGGTGCGATCGCGATCGGCCATCCGCTCGGCTCGACCGGCGCTCGCCTGATCACCACCCTGCTGCACGAGATGGAGCGCTCCGACAAGGAGATGGGCCTGGTGACGATGTGCTGCGGCGGCGGCCTCGGCACCGGCACCCTGATCCAGCGGGTCTGAGGCTGTCTGGTCGGCGCATATCGGCGTTCTCGGTCGCTTGCGTGCAGAGCACGCGGCACTCCCTGCGTCCTTGATCTGCTTGTCCAGACAGCCTCAGACAAGCCGACTGCTCGGGGAGATCGGGACGATCGAGTGGTCCCGGCGCACGAACGGGATCCTGGGGCGCGGCGAGCGGGCGCGCTTCGTCGCCGCCGTCGTCCTCAAGACGGCGCGGGTGATGCCGCGCCTGCTGGCGAGCAGGGCGGGGATGCGCGGCTCGGGGCCCGACCCCTCGCGGCTGACGCCGCCGGATACCCCCTTCGCCCGCGACGTCGCCCAGGCCTGCGCGCACCTCGACCCGATGATCGTCGAGCACGGCTACCGCTCCTACATCTTCGCCCGCGCCCTGGGCGAGGTGGAGGGGCTCGAGTGCGACCCCGAGGCGCTCTTCGCCGCGACCATGTTCCACGACTACGCCTTCCAGACCATGGACGCGCTGACCGACTGCTGCTTCACGCTGGCCGGCGCCGAAGCCGCCGTCCAGGTGCTCGAGTCCTCACCGCTCTCGGAGTCCGAGCGCCACGACGTCCTCGACGCGATCACCCTGCACCTCAACCCCACCGTCCCGCGCGCGCAGGGGGCGGTCCAGCACCTCGCCCACGAGGGGATCCTGCTCGACGTGCTCGGCGTGCGCGGCTGGCAGCTCGACCCCGGCGGCATCCGGCGCACCTTCGAGCGGCACAAGCGCCACGGCTTCACGGTCCGCGCCGAGCCGCTGATGCGGGCGCACGGGCGCCGCGTTCAGGGCTGCCGCGCCGGAGCCCTCTTCCTCGCAGGCTTCGGCCCGGCGCTCCGCACCGGCCCCTGGCGCGGCATCGATCGGGCCGGCTCCAGCGCGTACTCGGCGGGGTCGAAGCAGCGCGTCGCCTGACGGAAGGTCCATGAGGTGTGCGGCCAGAGCACCGGGTTGCGGCCGTGCTCGTCGACATACCAGCTGGAGCAGCCGCCCTCGGTCCAGACCGTCCCCTCCGATTCGGCCTGGACGCGCCGGTTGAAGGCGTCCTGCGCCTCCTGACGGGTGTCGAAGATGGCGGCGCCGCGGGCGTCCATCTTGCTCAGCGCGTCCATCACGTAGGCGAGCTGTGACTCGATAATGAAGACGATCGAGTTGTGCCCCAGCCCGGTGTTGGGTCCCAGCAGCATGAAGTAGTTGGGGAAGCCGGCCATGGTCGTGCCGCGCAGCGCCTGCATGCCGCTATCCCGCCAGACCTCCTTGAGCAGGCGGCCGCCCCGGCCGCGCACCTGCTCGGCGATCGGCAGGTCCTTCGTCTTGAAGCCGGTGCCCCAGATGATCGTGTCGACCTCGTGCTCGCGACCATCTGCGCCGACCAGGCCGTGCGGTCGCACTTCCGCCACGCCGCCGGTGACCAGCTCCACATTGGGCTGCTGCAGCGCCGGGTAGTACTCGTCCGAGAAGAGGATTCGCTTGCAGCCGACTTCGTATTCGGGTGTCAGCTTGGCGCGCAGCTCCGGGTCGGGAACCTGTTCCTCCAGATGCCTGAGCGCCATCCGCTCCGGGGCGCGGCGCAGCAGCCTGTGCCGGAAGGGCAGGATGTAGAGCTCGCGGCCCCAGTAGATGGCGCCCCGCAGGAGCCGCTGAAGCGCCGGGATGTGGCGGAACAGCCACCGCTCGCGCGGCCTGGTCCTGCGGCCGGGGTGGGGCATGACCCAGGCCGGGGTGCGCTGGAAGACGGTCAGCTGCTCGACCTCGGGCTGGATCCTGGGGATCACCTGGAGCGCCGAGGCGCCGGTGCCGACCACGGCGACGCGGCGGCCGCGCAGGTCGTGCGCGTGGTCCCAGCGCGAGGTGTGAAAGGCGGTGCCCTCGAAGTCCTCGATTCCGGGCAGCTCGGGGATCGAGGGCTCGCAGAGCCCGCCCACCGCGGAGACCAGCAGGCGCGCCGTGAGCGTTCCCTGCGAGGTCTCGACGCGCCAGCGGCCCGCGTCCTCGTCCCACTCGGCCCCCGTCAGCTCGCAGCCGCAGCGGATCTTCGGACGGAGCCCGTGGTCGTCCGCGACCCGGCGCAGGTAATCCCAGATCTCCTCCTGCATCGCGAAGGTGTGGCTCCAGTCCGGATTGGGCGCGAAGGAGAAGGAGTAGAGGTTGGAGGGCACGTCGCACTGACAGCCCGGGTAGGTGTTGGCCTCCCAGGTGCCGCCGACGTCCTCGGCGCGCTCGATCACCACGAAGTCCTCGCGACCGGCCTCCCTCAGCTTGATCGCCATCCCCAGCCCGCCGAAGCCGGCGCCGACGATCGCCACATCGACGTGGGAGGGGAGCGGCTCAGCCACGGTCATCTTGAGTCGATTGCATCATCGGGACGAGGGGGCAAGCGTGCATTCGTCACATGCTCCAAACGGAGTAGACCCGTCAACGGTACTTGGCCAGCCAGCCAGGTAGTCTCCGCGGGCGATGGACCTGACCCTCTCCCCCTCCGAGCAGGAGTTCCGCGACGAGGTCCGGACCTGGCTGGAAGAGAACCACCCCGGACCGGAGCCGGAGGGCGGCCTGGAGGAGGTGATGACCTTCCGGCGCGAGTGGCAGCGCAAGCTCCACGCCGCGGGCTGGGCCGGGATCGCCTGGCCGAAGGAGTACGGCGGCCGGGGCGCGACCCTGATCGAGCAGGCGATCTTCGTCGGCGAGGCGACCCGCCTGGAGACGCCCAGCCCCGCCAACGTGCTCGGCCTCGCGATGGGCGGACCGGTGGTGATCGCGCACGGCACGGACGAGCAGAAGCAGCGCTACCTGGAGCCGATCCTCACCGGCGAGGAGATCTGGTGCCAGGGCTTCTCCGAGCCCGAGTCGGGCTCCGACCTCGCCTCGCTGAAAACGAAGGCGGTGAAAGACGGCGATGAATGGGTGGTCACCGGGCAGAAGGTGTGGACGACCTTCGCCCAGTACGCGAAGTGGTGCATGCTCGTCGCCCGCACCGACCCCGACGCCCCCAAGCACAAGGGGCTCACCTACTTCCTGATGGACATGGAGCAGGAAGGCGTTCAGGTACGGCCGCTGGTCCAGATCACCGGCGAGGGCGAGTTCAACGAGATCTTCTTCGAGGAGGCGCGGATCCCGGACGCGAACGTCGTCGGCGGCGTCGGCAACGGCTGGCAGGTCGCGATCACCACCCTGATGAACGAGCGCGCCGGGCTCGCCTTCGGCGCGA
>DASUUD010000225.1:0-10768 GCA_036374255.1 Solirubrobacterales bacterium
ATCTGCGCGCCGCCGCCGCAGAGGCGGTCGCCCAGTTGCGAGCCGGCGAGCGCACGCCAGTCCTCGGCGCCGCGCTCGCTGAGCACGCGATAGATGACCCCGTCCGCGACGACGACCCGCCCGTCGCGGTCGCGGAAGGAGCCCGGCTCTGCCCTGGCATTGCTCGCCATCGTCGAACGCAGATCCGAAGCAGGGCGCGATTGCGCCTAAGCTGACTCCTCGGCCGAGCTCTTCTCAGGCTGCTCGTCGCGCTTCCAGAAGGTGAAGATGCCGAAGATCCGCCTGCCGAACATCTTGATCGACACCGCGACACCCGCGACGCCGCCGAGCAGGGCCTGCAGCAACATGCTGCCGCTGCCGGGATCCAAGTACGCGAACAATCTCACTGCTGAGACTCCTCTCTGGGCCGCCCTGGCCGCCCTGCCCGCGGCGAATCATTAAGGCTACTCGATCATGGGCGATGGCATTGCCATCGGGCTCGGCGGCGGATTGCCTGGTCGAGAAAGGAGCCCCCCGCGACTGTCAGCAGGACAACTCCAGTCCGGGGCAGGGTCGATGGGAGGTGCCGGGATTCTGTTTAGAAGCAGCTCGCCCTGAACGCACGCGTCGGACGTCTGCAATCGGTCTGCAATCCAGCCCCCTTGCCTAATCCGACCAAGCCGCAAAGCCGCTTTGGAATGCGGATCAGAACCCCAGCGCGAACTTGGCGTCCTCGGACATCATCTCCGGGTACACGGCCTCGGCTCCGAAGCCGGGCCGAATACCTGATCCCCCGTCTCTCAGCCATCTCTCAAAATCCTCGTGACTCGTCGGGAGCAGGTGCGAGCTTGGGGCCATCTCGGCGACAGTCGGGAATCTCAATACGTGATGAGAGTTCCTTCTAATGAAGGGGTCCCCGGTTCAAGTCCGGGCGTCGGCTCTAAGATCGGGGCGGGCTCGAAATGACCGACACCGGCCAATCTCAGGCGGAATCCGACGCCTCGTCGAGGATCTCGATCGTCCTCGCCGACGATCACACCGTCGTGCGCAAGGCGCTCAGGGTCCTGCTCGAGGAAGAGCCCGACTTCGAGGTCGTCGCCGAGGCCGGAGACGCGGACGGGGCGATCCGCTACACGCGTGGGCACAAGCCGACCGTCCTGATCCTCGATCTGAACATGCCCGGACGGGCCAGCCTGCAGGCCATCCCCGAGCTGCAGGAGGCCTCCCCCGAGACGAAGATCGTCGTCCTCACCATGCAGAAAGAGCCTGCCTTCGCCCGGCAGGCGCTGCAACTCGGGGTGCTCGGCTACGTCCTCAAGGAGGCGGCAGACGACGAGCTGGTGCAGGCCGTGCGGCGCGCGGCCGCCGGCGAGACCTACCTGCAGCCCGCGCTCGGGGCCCGGCTCGCCGCCGAAACGGATGCCGGCGGCGGGGACCTGAGCGAGCGCGAGACCGACGTGCTGCGGCTGATCGCCCTCGGCCACACCAATGCCGAGATCGCCGAGCAGCTCTTCATCAGCGTGCGAACGGTGGAGACCCACCGCGCCCACATCCAGCAGAAGCTCGGCGCCAGCAGCCGTGCCGAACTGGTCCGCAATGCCCTGGAGCGCGGCCTGGTCGAGCCGCGGAGCGGTTAGTCCGAGCCCACCGTCGACTCGGATCCCGGACCAGCCTCTCCCAGCCGCCCCTCCGGGAACGGGATCGACGCGGTCACCCGCGTGCCTGATCCGGGCGCCGATTCGATCTCCAGCTCGCCGCCGACCAGCTCGACCCGCTCGCGCATGCCCGGCAATCCGAACCCTTCCGACCTGTCCTCGGGGTCGAAACCGACCCCGTCGTCGGAGATCAGTACCTCGATCCGCCCTGCGGCGCCGGCGACCCTGAGCGTCGCCATGTGGGCGCCGGAATGCTTGGCGACGTTGGTCAGCGCCTCCTGCACGAGCCGGTAGACGACCGTCTCCAGCTCGTGATCGAGCGAGTCCGGATCGACCGAGAGGTCCGTCTTCAGCTTCAGCTCGCCGCTGCTCTCGAGGCGGTGCGCCAGATCCTCGAGGGCGGCGACCAGGCCCAGCTCGTCGAGTGTCGCCGGGCGCAGCTCGGTGATCAGCGAGCGCAGCTCGTCGACATCGTGCGCGATTTCCTCGACGACCTGCCGCACCGTGGTCGCGAGCTGATCGGGCCCACGCTTCAGGGCCGAGGAGAGGGCGAGACGGCGCGAGGCGAGCCCCTGCAGGATGGAGTCGTGCAGCTCCCGAGCCCAGTGCGCGCGCTCGCGCTCGGTCGTTCGCAGGCTGCTGCGGAGGCGATCCTCGGTCACCGACTGCACGGTGGAGACGGCAATCGCGGCGCTCGCCGCAGCCGCGACCAGGAGCCGCTCGTCTTCGGCGAAGAACTCCGGTCCTTCCTCGCCCCTGTCGAGGGCGACGATCCAGCCGAGCATCTTGCCGCGGAACGCAAGCGGCGCCAGCAGCGCGGCCCGCGACGCGATCCCCATCCCGTCGGCAGCTCGAACCGCGTCCTCGGAGGAGGGCGAATCGAGCGCGAAGACCCTGCCGACCGGAGTCGAGCCACACTCGCCGGCTGCGGCGACGATTTCGTAGAGAGAGCCGTCGCGGAGGAGGACGAGCAGCGATTTCGCCGCCACCAGGGCCCTCGTGCGCTTCGCGATCGTCTCCAGGACGAGCTCCCGGTTCGTCTCCCCGCCGACCGCACGGGCGATCTCGGAGGTGGCCTCGAGGGCGTGGACGGCGCGCTCCAGCGAGCCTCGCTCCTCCTCGGACTGCCCGAGGAGGCGGGTGTTGAAGATGGCGATCGCCGCCCATTCGGCGAGGATCGTCACCGCCTCCTCGTCCGCCTCGTCGAACTCACCGCTCGGCTTCTCCGTGAGGTAGAGGTTTCCGTA
This sequence comes from Solirubrobacterales bacterium, assembly GCA_036374255.1. Lineage (GTDB taxonomy): Bacteria > Actinomycetota > Thermoleophilia > Solirubrobacterales > 70-9 > VRUE01. Next base: position 2,882 of record DASUUD010000225.1, read on the forward strand.
GGCCTGGCCGCGAACCAGGATCGGCACCCCTAGGAAGCTGCGCATCCGCGGGTGCCCGGGCGGGAACCCGAAGGAGCGGGGGTGCTCTCCAATGTCCCGCAGCCGGAGGGGAGCGGGATCCCGGATCAGCTCGCCCAGCACCCCGTGGCCGCGCGGCAGGTCGCCGATTTGCGCTCGGGTCTCCTGGTCGATGCCGAGGAAGATGAAGCGCTCCAGTTCGCGCCGGTCGTCGTCCAGCACGCCGAGCGCCGCGTAGCGGGCGCCCGTCAGCTCGCGGGCCACCTCCAGGACCTCCTGCAGCACCGCCTCGAGATCGAGTTGGGCCACCAGCCCCCGGCCGACGTCCATCAGCCTGCGAAGGCGGGCCTCATCAAGCGATAGGTGATCTGCCACCTAGAAAAATGTACCCGGAAAAACGGGGCTGGAAGCGGTCGGGAGTGGTTCGGGCCGGCCGACCCTTTAGGGTGCCGGTCTTCGAGGGGACCCCAGTTCTTGGTAACCGGCTGCATGGGAGACACGGCGAGCGACAGACGAGGCCGACGGCGAGGGTTGCGCCTGCGTGGCGTCTGCCTCGGGATCGCGGCAGCGCCGGTGCTGCTGCTCTCACTCGGCGCCCCCCAGGCGACGCCTCAGGGACAGATCGTCGTGCACGGCGCGCATTCAGGCTCACACCTGAAGCTGTTCGTCCGCGGTTCCCGGCTCGTGGTCAAGGGCTACATGACCCACTCCGCGCCGAGAGGGTGCCGATTCACCCGCCACCGGATGGTCGCCGTCTGCCGGCTGGCCCAGGTCGGCTCGATCGAGGTGCGGATGGGGCCCTCCGGAGACATGGTCGAGGTCGAAGACCGGTTGCCCGTGCCGCTCACGGCCTACCTCGGCGGCGGCTCCGACAAGTTCGTCGGCAACGGCGAGCGGGACACCTGCTATCCCGGCGGCGCCAGGCGAAACCGCTGCGTGGGCGGCGGGGGTCGCGACATCTGCATCACCGGCAACCGCAATAGCGACTGCGTCGGCGGAGCGGGCAACGACTACTGTCGGCATGGGGCGGGCAGCGACGGCTGCTGGGGCGGGCCCGGGCGCGATGTCTGCAACATGGGCAGCGGCGAGGACGGCTGCCACGGAGGCTCCGGCAACGACATGCTCTTCGGCGGCTCGGGACAGGACCGCCTCTACGGACAACGCGGTCACGACCACTGCGACGGCCAGGGCGGCTGGGGCAAGTCCCAGGGCTGCGAGGCCGGCCCCCGGCGCTGAGCGCCCCACTCGGCCTGCGGCGCTGAGCGGCCACTTGCGCGGAGCCGGGGGCGTGGGAGCTGGCGCGGCGACAGCACGGAATCGTGACCCGGCGCGATCTCCTCGCAGTGGGCTTCACCCGCCGACCGGGCCGCTGCCGGGAGGCACGCCGGGAATCCTCGGCGGATCAGGGGTGCGTTCGGGCGGCGGTTCCCTCGGGGGTTCCTGTGGTGGCTCTTCGGGCGGCGGCTGCTGCGGCGCCGGCTGCTCGGGTTCGGGCTGGGCCGGTCGGCTTGGTGGGGAGGTCTCCCGGGTCGGGTTCAGCCCGGCCTTCCCTCCTGGTTTTCCGGGGGCGTCGCCCGACCGCCCGGGGTTCCCGGACCCTCCCTCTGACTCCTGCGGCTGGGGGACCGCAGGCGGTTGCGGGGACTCCGCGGCCTGGCCGGCCGTCGCGGGCTCCGGATCCGGCTTCGGGCTCGGCTTCGGCTTCGGCTTCGCGGGAGAGGGGGAGGCCTTTTCCTTCTTCGGGTCGGGGGACGGGCCGGCCCCGTCGGGGTCAGCCGGAAGGCTGCTCTCCGTGGCCTGCCGGGTGGGGGCGACGGTCCTGTCGTCGGCGCCGAGCAGCGCCGCCGTCCCTCCAGCGAGCAGCAGCGCGGCGATCCCGGCGGCGGCGATCGCACCCCGGCGCCTCGAGGACCCGGCGGCCCGTTTGCCAGACCGGTAGGCCTTCGGCATGCCCGGAACCGAGCTGGGAGAGGGTCGGCTCGCCGTCGCCTTCGCGATCGCCTCGCTCCAGTCCGAGCCTGTCAGCTCGGCGGCCTTCGCCATCGTCTCGCGCAGCAGCCAGGGGGCGACGGCGATCGGCACCCAGGCCCGGTAGGAGGCGCCGGCCTCCTGCATCGCCTCCAGTCCCAGACGGCAGCGATCGCACTCGGCCAGGTGGGAGTCCAGCCAGGCGGCGTCGCCCGAGTCCTCGTCCAGCTGTCCGTCGTCCCGCGCAGCCAGCAGCGGCAGCGCCCGCTCGCAGTCGGTCGAGGAGGCGGCTATCGACGCCAGCGCCGAGCCCCGCAGCTCGTCGCGCAGGTTGAGGCGGGCGCGGGAGATCAGCTGGGCGACCGAGTTGCGGTTCATATCCATGATCTCCGCGATCTCGTCGTAGGAGAGCTCCTCCAGCTCACGCAGGGCGAGTGCCTCGCGCTGGCGCTCCGGGAGGCGTTCGTTCGCCTCCCTGATCTCCTCCTGCTGGGACTCGAGCAGCAGCTTGCGGTCGGGGTCCTCCTCGGGGTCTCCCGGGTCCGGGGCCGAGGGGCTCCCCCCCGCGCCGACCGGCGCCGCGGACTCGGGGATCGCCTCGCTCGGCTGGGCGCGTCGCTGCTTCTCCATCAGGTCGTAGCACGCGTTGCGCGTCACGGTGAAGAGGTAGGAGCCGAAGGACAGCTCGCGATCCTGCAGCTTCGGCAGCCGCCGCATCACGCTGAGGAAGGCCTCCTGGGTCGCGTCCGCCGCGTCGTCCTCTGAGCCGGTGAGGCGGTAGGCGAGGTTGTAGGCGCGACGCTCGTAGCGCTCGTAGAGCTCTGCGAATGCGCTCCCGTCGCCCGCCGCCGCGGCGCGGGCCAGTCCCGCCTCCTCGACGGCGAGCGAGGCCTTGCCTGTCGCGGCCGTCGCGGCCATCGCGTTCAAGTTACTCCGATTAGGCGCCGCCCGCTGAGCACCATTGGGACGCCGCCGAGGGCGGGTCTGTGGTCGGGGCTGCATTGCGTACGCGCATGACATCTGCAGCCCTCCAACGGGCGATGGGCGGCGAAATTACGCCCTCGTGGAGAAACCTCGCCGCCGCGTAAGTCCCCGCGGGGCGAGTGGTTGGAGGGCCGGCAGACAACTTCACCCTCGACCGAGGAGGCAACCATGACACGCACTCACACCAATCCGGTCAGCCCCGCCACCGTGCTGGCGCTGATCGCCCTCTTCGTCTCGCTGGGAAGCGTCTCCTACGCCGCCGGAATGATCGGCCCGGGGGACATCCGCAACGGGGCGATCACCAAGAGGAAGCTGCGCAAGAACGCGGTGGTCAAGAACAAGATCCGCAACGGCGCCGTCGACACGAGCAAGCTCAGAGACGACGCCGTAATCGGTGCCAAGGTCAACGAGTCCACGTTGGGCAAGGTGCCGAATGCGCAGAGCGCCGACCGGGCCGCGCAGGCGGACTCGGCGACCACCGCCGATTCCGCGGTCAGCGCCCAGAGCGCCGATTCGGTCGGCCCGAACGGAGTCGGCCCCGCGGCGCTGCAGACCAGCTCGGTCGGCCCGAGCGAGCTGCAGACCAACTCGGTGGGCCCGTCTGAGCTGAAAACCAGCTCGGTGAGCTCCTCGGAGCTTGGATTTGCCTCGGTGCGGGCGTCGGATCTGGGTCCGATCGTCATCCGCAGCGAGTACGTGTCGGTTCCCAATAACGACACCGGCCTCAAAGCCGCCGATTGCCTGTCCAGCGAGCGCATGCTCTCCGGCGGCGCGAGCTGGGGCGGCTCGGAACTCGAATCCGCAGCGCCCAACCTGCGTATCGCCTACTCCTACCCGCTTGGCACCGACCTCTGGATCGCTCGCGGATACAACAGCAGCGGCGTGACTCGCAAATTCATCGTTTACGTGCTCTGCCTCGCCAGCTAGCCGGTCCCAGAGAAATCCGACAGCGGCGCCCCGCAGAGGGGCGCCGCTGTTGTGCGGTGAGCGCAACTACTCTTCCCCGAGGCGCGCGAGTTGGTGGAATCGATGCGCCCCGAGACGGCGAGGAGCTGCGATGGCCGAGGTGAGGATTCCCACTCCGCATGGCGAGATTGACGCTTACCTGGCCGAGCCGGCCGACGGCGCGCCGCCCTGGCCGGGAGTCGTCGTCATCCACGACGCCTCGGGAATGACCCGCGACCTGCGCAACCAGGCCGAGTGGCTCGCGAGCGAGGGCTTCCTCGCGGCGGCACCCGACCTGTTCGACGGCGGCAGCCTGCTGCGCTGCCTCCGCTCCACGATCAGGGACGTGCGAGCGGGCCGCGGCCGTTCGTTCGACGCGATCGAGGCGGTGAGAAGCTGGTTGAGCGAGCGGGACGACTGCACCGGCAAGGTCGGCGTGATCGGCTTCTGCCTGGGCGGCGGCTTCGCCCTGATGCTCGCCCCCGGCGGCCGGTTTGCGAGCGCCAGCGTCAACTACGGCGGGCTGCCGAAGGACCCGGAGGCCTTCCTCGCCGGTTCCTGCCCGATCGTCGCCAGCTACGGCGCCAGGGATCGAACCCTGCGGGGAGCGGCGGGGCGCCTGGAGCGGATCCTCGCGTCAAATGGGATCGCGCACGATGTGAAGGAGTACGCCGAGGCGGGCCACGGCTTCCTCAGCGACCACGACCCCGCCGAGGTTCCGAAGGTGTTCAGGTTGGCCGCGAGGTTGGCGCCGACCGGCTACCACGATCCCTCCGCACGCGATGCCCGCCGGCGCATCGCGGCGTTCTTCCGCGAGCACCTGGCCTGATCGGCGCCCGGGGGCGGCGGGCCTGCGAACCTGTCCGGGTATGAGCCCGGATCCGTTCCTGCAGATTGCCGAGAACCTGGCTCGCTTCCACCGCGAGCACGAGAAGTTCTACGCGCGGGCGCCTCTTGAGGAAGCGGTGCAACTGAATCGCACCTCGGCCGCGCTCCGCGCCCTCGCCGAGCGCTGGTCGAAGGTCGATCCGCACAAGCCGGAGGCCGCGAGCCCGTTCTCGGGAGCCGAGGACCTGAACGACGAGCGGGCGATCGAGCTGGCCGGGATCCTCTTCATGGAGGGGGAGGGCGAGCCGGCGGAGATCGCCCGCATCAAGCGGGAGCTGCTGTCGGCTGCGCGAGGAAACGACGAGGCCGGCGAGTGGCTCGGCTCGGCGATGGAGACGAGCTGGGCGGTTGCCGAGGGCCTGCTGCAGTTCCAGGAGCTCGCCGATCTGCTCGCCGAGCGCCACAGGATCATCTCCAACGACTGGCAGGCCGCCTCGCTGGCCAGGCTGGTGGCGCGCAACCTGGAGCGGGCCCACGCGCTCCTGGAGAGCCTCGACCTCTCCCCCGCGGCCGTCAGGGCCGACCTCGCGGGTAAGCGGCACTTCCCCCCATTCCTCCACTCGGCCTGCGAGCTGATCGATCACGCGAGCGACCTCGCGGCGAGAAGCGCCTCGCTCGTGCATGAGAACGAGCGGCGCTGGCGCGTCTTCAGGCAGCGGGTGGAGCAGCTGGCCGCGGCCGGGGGAGGATGACCGGGAAGGCGGCCGCCCCAGCCCTCGCGGCGATCGCGGCGGTCCTCCTCGCCTACCGCTTCCTCCTGCGCCCCTGGCATCTGCGCTGGGGAGCGAGCGACGGGGAGGCCGAGGCCGAGATGCCCGGGGACGGGCTGATCGATGACCCGACCCTGGTCTCGACCCGGGCGGTGACGATCGACGCCGACCCTCAGGAGGTGTGGGCCTGGCTGGTGCAGCTCGGCCAGGGTCGCGGCGGCTTCTACAGCTACGACTGGATCGAGAACCTGATCGGCCTCGACATCCACAGCGCCGACCGCATCCTCGACCAGCACCGGGAGCTGGAGCGAGGAGACCGCGTGGCGCTCGCACCCGACGGCTCAGGGCTCGATGTCGAGCGGGTGGAACCTGGGCGCCTCTTGGTCCTGCGCGAGCCGAGCGGCGGCTGGACCTGGGCCTTCCTGCTGGCCCCGACCGACGGAGGCACCCGCCTGATCGCACGCAACAGGTGGACGACCACAGGCGCGCCGCTCTCCTTCCGCCTCTATATGGCCTTCATCGACCCCGCCGCCTTCGTGATGGAGCGCAGGATGCTGCTGGGGATCAGGACCCGAGTGGAGGCAGCGGGCCGGGCGGAGCGCAGCTGACTAGCCGCGGCGGCGCGCGAACCGCTGCTTCAGCTTGGTGCGCGCGTTGAACGCCCCTCTCATCGCCCGCTCCCCGAACGAGTCGTCAGGGGGCAGCATGCCGATCTGCTGGCCGAAACCGAGCTGGTCGAAGACGACCACGTTGTGGACGACCTTTCCGTCGCGGAAGGTGAAGCAGTCCATGCCGAGCACCTCGATCCGGTCCCCGGTCGGCTCGATGCCTTCCCAAGGGGCCCCGCTGAAGGTCCCGGTCATCCGCCACCTGACGAAGACGGTCTCCTCGTCCCCGACGATCCGCTCGGGTTCGATGTGGAAGTCCGGAAGCGCCGCGAACACCTCCGCGAAGTAGCGCGCCATCTCATCAGGTCCCCTGTAGGTGCCGGTCGGCATCTCCTCGACGAGATCGTCGGCCCAGTAGGGGCGCAGCGCATCGACGTCGCGCCGGTTCAGCAGGGTCTCGAACAATTCCCGGGCGATCTCGGTAGGGGAACGGGTCTCGGTCTCGGCGGTGGCCATTCTCGGCTCCTTTCGAGTGCGGCTGGGCTGGGTCCTCAGTATCGCACCGGATGGCCGGGCAGAAGTCTCGGATCCGGCGGCCCGGGCCCTTTTTGGCTCGCGGGGCGTGCCGGCAAGTCCGGGGCCTACTCGCGCTCAGGGCCGGTTGGTCGCAGCGGCGACCGGGACGACCTGCAGCCGCTTGCGCGCGACGCCGCGATTGCCCGCCGTGTCGCGGGCCCTGGCGATCGCCAGGGCGGCGCGGGCGCGGGCCGAGCGTCGCACGAGGCGCGCCCCGCGCGGCGAGAGGCGGAGCTTCAGCGTCCGGGTCCTCCCCGAGGCGATCCTGAACTCCCTCCGTGCGAGCACGATGCGGCGGCGCTGGACGCCCGATCGACCGCCGAGACGGAGCCGGCGACGGGTGCGAAGCACGAGCTTCCCCGCGCAGGCCCGCTGCGCGCGAATGCAGGTGAGGCGGAGGCGGACGACTCCGCGACGGTCGAGGCGCAGCCGCCTGCCCCGGATCCGCAGCCCCAACGGGGCAGCGGTCATCGAGGCAGGCTTGGGCTGCGACTTGGGTGGGGACGAGGTCGGTGAGGTCGGCGGTGCGCATTCGGGCGGCGGCGCTGCGAACTCGTCGGCGCCGATGTCGCGCCGCGCAACGTTGCCGGAACAGGCCGGGGTTGCGTCGAGGGCGCGCGGGTCGCCGTCGAAATCGGCCGCGCCGGGGGGCGGATCGACCGGGTTGCCGGCGTCGAGCAGCGGCGAGCCCGCCTGGAGGTGGTAGTCCCTTTCGCTCGGGGCGGCGAACTGCGGCGCCGCCGTGGTCTGGAAGCCGTCGCAGCCGCTGCCGCCGGGGCCGGCGAGCGGCCCGCGCGAGAAGGCGATTTTGCAGGTCGCTTCTTCCTGATCGAGGATCTGCGTGCCGACGATGCCGGAGTCGAGGCCAAGATCGGTCGCAACGAGCCTGATCGAGGTGGTGTTGTCGAAGATCGTGACGTTGGTGGCGGTGACGTCGCCCTCAGCGGGAGCGACCGGGGCGTCGTCGAAGGCGAACAGTCCGAGGTTCGCACCCGCGATCACATCGCCTTCCAGCGTCACCGCGCCGGTGGTGTCCCTGACGTCGACGCCGGTCATGTGATCGAAGACGCGGTTGCGCCGCAGCGTCGCGCCGGTGTCCTTCAGCGTCGCCGGGTTCTCGAATATCCCGATCCCGGTCGTGACATCTCCCGGATCGGGGCTGTGGATGATGTTGTCGGCGATCATCGGGC
>DASUUD010000226.1:0-9385 GCA_036374255.1 Solirubrobacterales bacterium
CGGAACCAGACTGCCGCTTATCGGAGCCGATCCGTTGCGCGCGAGCTGGCCGGTGACGACGCCTAACGCCATCGCGGCAGCCACTCCGAGCGAGGCCAGCGCCGCCGACCCCGATCTCCCCAGGATGCGGCTGCGCTCGCGACCCGCCTCGGCGGCGGGCTTGCCCGGCTCGGCCACGGGCTTCGGCTCGGTGAAGAGGTCCTCGCGAAGCTCCTCGAATTCCCGGCGCAAGCGAACCCGGGCCTGCTCCGCGGCGGCTGCGACGTCGAACTCGCTGGGGGGATCGCGGGGATCACGCGGATCGCTCACGCGGGGCACTCTAGCGAGCGCAAAGGCCCCAAAAACGAGCCGGGAGATCGTTATGCGGAGCTAGCGGCTTCGGCTCAGCATGTCGGTGATATCGCGCACCTCCACCGCAACAGGCAGTCGAGCATCCTCTCGGTGTGTGTGGATGCGCCCACTCGGCGTACTGGCGCGCGGGCTCGTAGGGCGGCGAGAGGCCGGATTTGCGTCGATCAGCTTTCCAGCGCGAAGAGCTGGTAGCTGCCGATGGTCAGCTCGTCCCCGTCGGAGAGCCTTCCCCAGTCGACCAGCTCGCCGTTGAGGAAGACGCCGTTGAGGCTGCGGTCGTCGAGCACCCGCAGGGACTCGTCGACTTCGGAGACGATCAGAGCGTGGCGGCGCGAGACGCTGGGGTGGTCGAGACGGATGTCGGCGGCGACGCTGCGCCCGATTCGGGTCCAGCCGCGCTCGATCTCGAAGATCCTGATCTCGCCGTCGTCGGTTCGGCAGGCCAGGTAGCGTCCCGGCCCGGGCAGCCTGGCCCGCGCCTCGCTGAGCCAGTTGGGCGGCGCCACCTCGGTCGGGCCCGCGAATTCAGCCGTCATCTCGCCGTGCTCCTGCATCTCCTCGAAGATGGAGTCGCGGCGGAAGCGCTCGGCACCGCAGCGGGGGCAGTCGGGAAGGTGGTCGTCCTCGCGGAGAAAGAGCTGCGAGCCGCACTCGACGCAGAAGAAGGTTCCAGCGCCCGGCATCGATCCGCTGGCGAGATTTTGGGGGCTGGGGGTGGCACTCGTGAAGATCGGGATTCCTCCTTCCCGGCGCCTCCCGGCGATCGTATCGCGACACGCCATCTCCTGCATCGGGGATTTCCCGCAGGAGACCCCGCCTAAACATCTCCGTCGCGGCGGTCCCCGGACCTCTAGAATCGCGCCCCGCCATGGGCCCGGTCAGCGCCGCAGTCGAGATTGACGCTCCGCGGGAGCGCGTCTTCGCGGAGATCTGCGACCTCGCCCGGCGGCCCTCCTTCACCGATCACTTCATTTCCGAGTTTCGCCTCACCCGGATCGACCCGGTCGGGGTCGGAGCCGGCGCCCGCTTCCGGTTCACGACGGCGCCCCGAGGCGTCTGGATGGACACCGCTATCGTCGAGGCGGAGGAGCCGCAGCGGATCGTCGAGCGCGGTCGCGGCGGTCGTGGCAACAGGATCCCCTCCACCACGGTCTGGGAGCTGCGCGAGGGCCCGGGATCGCTGACCACGATTCGCGTCTCCTTCTGGACCGAGCCCGCCAACCCGCTGGACCGGCTGATCGACGCGCTGGGCGGGGCGGCGCTCTGGCAGAAACGAGCCTGGCACGAGGCTATGCGGAGGCTGCGCGAGATGCTCGAGTCCGATGCGCTCCGCGAGGCGCCCGTGGGGGTCGCCGGCGGCAACCCTCACGCGACGGGCATCCCGTAGGGCGGAGCAATAGACTCTCGCCGCCGATGACCCCGCACAGCAAGTTCGCACTGCCCCTGCTCGCCGCCATCGCCCTCGCGGGCGCCGCCCTCGGCCTGTCCGCCTGCGGCTATGAGAGCACCGAGACCGAGGTGGTGGAGGGCGAGCCGGTGACGCTCGGCGAGCTGGAGTACATCGCCACCTTCTCCCGCTTCCTCAACCTCAACGACAACGAGGACTCCGGCTACCTGGTCGGCAAGCCGACGCCGCCGCCCGGCTCCGCCTACTTCGGCGTCTTCTTCGAAGTGCAGAACGAGAGCGATGAGACGCAGAGGCTCGCCGACTCGATGTCGATCCACGACGCCGACGGCGAGGAGTACGAGGCGCTCGAGAGCGAGAGCCCGTTCGCCTTCCCCTTCGGTGACGAGGTCGAAGAGGAGGAACAGATACCGGTCCTCGACTCGACCGCGCAGCAGGGGCCGATCGAGGGCTCCGTCGTCCTCTTCGAGCTGCCCGCCTCGGCCTCCGATGCGCGCCCGCTGATCCTCGAGATCCCCGGCCCCGGCGGCCCCGCCGAGGTCACCCTGGACCTCTAGCGCCGAGGTCACCTGGACCTCTAACAGCGCTTCCGGTGTTCGTTATGCACCCATTGCGTGCATAACGAACACGGCGCGAGGCTCGCTGCCGCGTCAAAGGCCCGCGGAGAGCACTGCGGCCGCGGCCGGCGCGGCCACTTCGCCGCCCGCCGCTTCGGCTTCGACCAGCATCACGGAGACCGCGAGGCGCGGATTCTCGGCCGGGGCGAAGGCGGCGAACCAGGCGTCCTTGATCTGCTCCGGTTCCGGCGAGTCCTCCTGGCCCGGCACTGGCCCCAGCTCCGCCGTGCCGGTCTTGCCCGCCACCTGCGCCTCCGGGATCGCGCCGGCGAATCCGGTGCCTCCGGCGACCACGCCGACCATCAATTCGGTGAGCTGAGCGGCGAGCTTCCTGGACATCACCCTCACCGGCTTGGCCTCGGGGCGAAGCTTGCGATTGAGGACGATCGAGGTCGGCTCCCGGACGCCGTCGTTGGCGATCGTCTGCGCCGTGCTCGCCATCACCAGCGGGGTCGCCAGCACCTCGCCCTGGCCGATCGCGGTCACCCCGAGATCGACTTCCGAGCCGATCTCGGTGGGAATCGTGGGTTCGGCCGGTTCGATCTCTTCAACGATCCGTTCCGCGTAGAGGGTGGGCGGGGAGTTGAAGCCGAACCGTTCGGAGACGGAGACCATGTCGTCGTTGCCGATCTTCGGTCCCAGCGGCGCGAAGTCGGCGTTGCAGGACTCGGCGAAGGCTTCGCGGAAGGTGCCGCCGCAGAACTCACCGTTGGCGTTGCTGATGAAGCGGCCGCCGACGTTCACCCCGTCCACGATCTCGAAGTAGTCGTCGAGCGCCACGACGCCCTTCTGCAGGGCAGCCGTCGTCGTGATCATCTTGAAGGTCGACCCGGGCGGCTGGGGGGCGGAGAAGGCGAGACCGGCGAGCGCGCGAACGTTTCCGTTGCGGGCGTCGAGGACGGCGATCCCGCCGGCGCGACCAGCCAGCGCATCGACCGCCGCCTCCTGGAGGATCGGGTCGATGGTCGTCTTCACGGGCGCCCCGGGAAGCGGCTCACCCTCCGCGATCGTCCGGGCCGAGCCGCGCGTCTCGTTGACCGCGAGCAGCACCCCGCCCGGCTTGCCGGCGAGCCGTGCATTGAAGGCCTGCTCGAGGCCCGAGACTCCGACCGGCGTCCCCGGCGGAAAGCCGCGCCGGGCCAGCGCCGGGAGTTCCTCCTCTTCCGGCGTCCCGATTTCGCCGGTGACGTCGATCGCTGCGCTGCCGAGGGGGTGTTCGCGGGCTCTTGCCGGGCCCTCGGCCAGGGGCCGGCCGTCGACGGCGAGGATCGGCGCGCGCGGGGCCAGTTCGACCTGGTTCTCCAGCTTCTCCCCCTCGCGCAGGCCGGGGAAGGTCAGGCTTACGCTCCAGGCGATCCCTCCTTCGGCGAAGGGAACCTCCAGATCGGCGCCGACCTTGCCGAACGCCACCGTCTGAGCTTCGACCGGCACCGGCACCACCGTGGTCCCGTCCCGCTCCCCCGCCTCGCCCGGCTCCTCCACGACCACTGCGCGCAGGGTGGCGATCTCCGAGGCCAGACGGTACGCCTTGCGGAACTCGGCCTCTCCTACGGAACGACGCGAGGACGCGTTCAGCTCCCGGTACATCGCGGCAAAGTCCTTCCGCGCCCAGGCGGCGCTGAAGCGCTCGGCGGCCTCGCGCTCGGGGGAGCCGGGGGCGCCCATCACCGCGCCGACGACGAAGGCGGCCACAGCGAGGACTGTGAGGGGGAGCGTGCGGGTGACGAGCCGGCGGCGCCGCTCCACCTCGGGCGAGAGGTTCTTCACTGGGAGGAAATGTAGTGGTGGGGCGAGCCGGGTATTACCTCTCGCTCAACTTTTTCGGTGGATCGTCATGGCCGTCCGAGGTCGCACCTGCCGAAAAAGTACAAGCCGCGGGAAGCAGTACCCGAATCAGCCCTCCTTCGAACCATTCCCCCATGTCGTACCTCAGCTCCTGAGCCACGGAATAGGTCGCGGTCAGAGGGAAGGAGCCGGGCGTGGTCGCCTTTTCCATCGCTATGCGACGCTGATGACGACCGCGCACGGCGGTACTAGCTGGCGCAGGGGCCGGTGTCCACAGTGGAGCTCGATCTGTCGAGGGCGGCACGCACCACTTCGTTGGGTATCGCGTAGCCGCCGGAGGGGCCGGAGGTGGTGGAGGCGAACACCGTGGTGAGCGCACGGCCCCTGGCGTTGACGACGGGGCCCCCCGAGTTGCCGCTGAGCACCCTGCCGCGCAGGAAGGTGACGCTGCGTTCGTACGGGCCCTGGCCGTAGGCGTTGTCGCTGAGGACGGTCCGGGTCTCGCCGAGCCGCGCCGGGGACAGGGTGTAGGGGCCGTTTTCCGGGTAGCCGAGCACCGCTCCGCCCGTGCCCCGCTCCGGTTCGGGTGCGATGGGCAGGGGTGGCAGGGAGACGTCGACGCGAAGCACGCCGAGATCGTTGGCCGGGTCGAAATGGACGGGCTCGGCGTCCAGCGAGGCCCCGTCCGCGGTGGTCACGGAAGTGTCGTCCTGGCCGGCGATCACGTGTGCGTTGGTGACCACGAGATTCGGCGTCGCCGCCCAGCCGGATCCCGCCACGCCGAGGCCGCAGGCGGTTCCCAGCACCCGCACGACCGAGGGCCCCGCGGCGATGACGTCGGGGTCTCGCGCGATCGCCGTGTCGGGAGGGGCCACCGGCATCACCGGGCCGACGAAGGCAGGGGCGGGGTCGACCCGGCTGAGCGCGTTCAGCAGCGGCCCGCTGGGGGGGAGGAGCTCGTTGAGGTTCCGCAGGATCAGCGATCGCTGCACGTCGGCCCGCAGCTGGCCCGCCCCCGGCGCGTGCAGCGCCACGGCGCCGAACACCCAGGCGAGGCCCAGCCCGACCGCCGCGATCAGCAGCGCGCCGCCGACGCCGTCGGCCGCGTGTCCAACCCGGCCGTGGATCACCTGCTCGCGGAGATCGACCGCAAGGCCCTCGACGCTGACCGCGACGATCGCTCCGACCATCAGCGCCGCCAGCGCAGCGAACAGCGGCGCGTACGGGGAGCGCGAGCCCTCGCTCAGCAGCACGGGACCGAGGCGACCGCCCAGCAGCGCCCCGCTCGCGAATCCGAAGAGGGTCATGGCGCCGACTATCAGCCCCTGGCGGTAGCCCCAGAAACCCAGGGCGAGGGCGAAGGCAACGATTCCCCAGTCGAGAAAGGTCATCGGGGAATCCAAGCAGGCAACGCCCTTGGACAGGCTCGTCACTTACGTTCAGTAAGCTGCGTTGACGTGGGGGCGACGTCCATGACAGAGCAGCCCGCCGAGGTTTGCCCGCACTTCCACGCGGCGATCGAGATGATCGGCAAGCGCTGGACCGGCGCAATCGTCTGCGCACTCACCGAGCGTCCGCTGCGGTTCGGCGAGCTGGCGAAGGCCGTCCCCGGGCTCTCGGACCGCCTGCTCTCGCGACGCCTCAAGGAGTTGGAGGAGCAGGGCCTGGTCGAACGCGAGGTCGAGCCCGACTCCCCCGTTCGCGTCACCTACTCGCTGACGCCGGCAGGGACGGAGCTGCGGCCGGTGATCGACGAGCTGCGCTCCTGGGCGCGCCGCTGGCGCGCCGGGTAGCCTCGCGGGACATGGAGCAGGAGCCGAGAGCCGTCTCCGACGCCGCCGCGGCCGAGCCGGACCTCCCCGGTCCCTTCGCCGTCGGTCGCTACGCCCGCAAGCTCCAGGAGGAGCTGCGCCGGCGGGCCAGGGTGCGCTTGGTGGGCGAGGTGACCGGGGTCTCCCGCAGCAGGGTGCAGGCCTACTTCGAGCTGCGCGACTCCGAGGGGGCGGTCCCCTGCGCGATCTGGCTCAACGACCTGGAGCGGGCCGGGCTGCCCGAGGGGGGCCTGCGCGACGGCGCCGAAGTGGTGATCGCGGGCGGCCCCGACTACTACCCCGGCGGCGGCCAGGCGTCGCCCAGCTTCTCCTTCCGCGCCACCTACGTGCGGCTGGCGGGGGAGGGCGACCTCCTGGCCCGCCTCGAGGCGCTGCGCAGGCAGCTTCGCTCCGAGGGCCTGTTCGAGCTGCAGAAGCAACTGGCGCGCCCCCTCCTGCCGAGGACGATCGGGGTCGTGACGGCGGAGTCCGGGGCGGCCCGGCGGGACCTGCTCGCCGCCCTGCGACGGCGTGGCTGGGCGGGGACCGTGGTCTGGGCCTTCGCGCCTGTGCAGGACCGCCGCGCCGCGCCGGCGATCACCGGGGCGATCCAGGACCTGGCGGCGCGGCCCGAGGTCGAGGCCATCGTCGTGACCAGAGGAGGCGGCAGCCTCGCCGATCTCTGGGCCTTCTGCGACGAGACCCTCTGCCGCACGGTCGCCATGCTCCGCGTCCCGGTGATCAGCGCGATCGGCCACGAGCGCGACGAAACGCTGGTCGACGACGTGGCCGCCGTTGCCTGCTCGACCCCCACCCACGCGGCGGAGGCCGCCGTGCCGCTCGACTGCGTCGAGGCGCGCCGCGGGGTGAGGCGCTGCGCCGCCTCGCTGCGGCGCGCCGCGGAGGGCGCGGTGGGCATCCGGGCCCGTCACCTGGCGGCGCTCGCCCGCGGGCCGGCGCGGGCGCTGCGGCGGGAGCGTGTCGCCCTCAACCAGAGGACGAGGGAGATCCGCGCCTCCGCCGAACGCGGCCTCGCCGAGCGGCTCGGCTTCCAGCGGCGAATCGCCCTGGTGGTGCTGGAGCGGGCGCGCCGCCGGGCCGCCGGGGCGGAACTCGGCAGCCGCCGCGACGGGCTGCGGCGGGCGGCGGTGGCGTTGCGGGCCCACGAACCGGAGCGAACCCTGGAGCGCGGCTACGCGCTGGCAGAGACGCCCGAGGGTGAGCCCCTGACCAGCGCCGAGGCGGCCCGCGCCGCAGATGAGATTAGTCTCCGCTTTGCCGATGGCCGAATCCGGGTCCGAGAAACCTGACTCCTACGAGACGGCCGTTGAGCGGCTGGAGGAGATCATCGACCGGCTCGACTCCGGCCAGGCGGGCCTGCGCGAGACGCTCGAGCTCTGCCGGGAGGGTCGGGAGCTGGTCACCTACTGCGCCGCCGAGCTCGACGCGGTCGGCGAGGGGCTGAAGGAGCTGCGCCTCGACGAGCTGGCGGCGAAGCTCGAGGAGGCGCCGGAGGGGCCGGACGCCGCCTAGACGGTTGATTCCACGCCCCACACGCCTGGATGACGCGCGGCGGTGGAATCAACCATCGAGGCGCGATTCAGCGGCGAGGTGCTGGGTAGCCAGGCTTTTTACCCAATTTTCACCCGCCGCTAAGCCTGGCCGGGGACACTCTGGCCTGGCTATCCAGTCCGAGAGGAGGCAATCATGCCGCAGATACTCGTAGTGACCGACCGACAGGACACCGACAGCACCGTCGTCTACCGGGAGCGGGTCAGCCTCGCCGACCTCGACTCCGACCATTTCTCGGGTCAGCTGGTCGAGCGCGTCGGCTGGGCCATGCTCGATGCCGAGGAGCTCGAGCACGGGGACCGCCCTGGCCGCTCTCCACGCCCGGTGGGGGGCTCGGCGAAGCGGCGCTAGGCGTCAGAGCCAGGCAGCGTCAAAGCGGTCGGCCTCCGGGCCGATGAGTTTGCGGCCGACCGGCGGTCTATAGGCCGAAGTGGCTCAGATCTTCGACCTAACCGGGCTTGCTGCCATCCGGCTCGCTGAGACCGGGATGCACGCCGCTGCCGATCCCCTGCTCGTCGACGAACTTTTGGAGAAGGCCGACCAGGCGCTTGCGATCGGCTGCGCTCATCCCTCGTGCCAGCTCCGCTTCGTGTTCCATGGCGATCTTGCGGCCGCGGGCGAGCATCCTGCGGCCAGCGGGGGTGAGGTAGAGAGCGCGGATGCGGCGATCGCTCGGGTGGGGGCGGCGCTCGACGAGCCCACGCTCCTCCAGTTCGTCGACGATCGCCACCATGCGGCTCGCCGGCGCCCCGATCGCCTCTCCGATCGCGTGCTGGGACTGGCCGTCGATCGCGTCGACCACGTTGAGGACCCGGAACTGCGGCGGGTGCAGCTCGATCGTCGCGAGCCTCTGGGCGAAGCGCCGGGCGGCGTAGGTCCCCACCTGGGAGAGCAGGAATCCAAGGGATGTGTGCGCCTTGTCACTCGCTCGCGGCATCTCTTAACAGACTATCGACATTGCTTTCTGCTACGAATGATTTCTATAGCTAATTATTTACCTGCTGAGGCATCACTAACCGAGAAAGGGACCCGCGTATGACACGTCTTCTCGCTCGCCTCGCTGACATCGCCTACCGCCGCCGCGGGCGCATGGTCCTGGCCTGGATCGCTGCGCTGGTCGTGGTCATCGGGCTGGGCTCCTCGCTGGCGGGTGAGTACGAAGCCGACTACGACACCCCCGCCTCGGAGTCGAAGGCCGCGAGCGATCTCACCGAGCGAGAGTTCGACGGCTACACCGGCCAGGAAATCTACGTCGTCTGGAAGGACCAGTCGGGCGCGACGTCCCCAGCCGCCAGGGAGCGGGTCGACGCCTTCCTCGCCGAGGCGAAGCGGATCGAGCATATCGGCGGCCAGGCCCCGGTCCGCGTCTCCGACGACGGAACGATCGCCACCACGACGCTGCCGCTGACGATTCCGGGCTGGGAGGTGCCGAAGGAGGACGGCGAACGCCTTGTCGCCGCCGCCGAGGAAAACAGCGGCGACGGCCTCGAGATCAAGCTGGGTGGGGATCCGATCTACCGTGCCCAGGAAGGTGCGAGCCCCGAGGGGATCGGTTTCATGGGCGCCGCGATAGTGCTCCTGATCGCATTCGGCTCCGTGGTCGCGGCGGGTCTGCCGCTCGCCATCGCCCTGGTCGGCCTCGGCATGAGCGGCGGTGGGCTGATCCTGCTGCTCGCCAACGTCGTCGCCGTCCCGGATTGGACCACGGCGGTCTCCGGGCTGATCGGGATCGGCGTGGGGATCGACTACGCGCTGCTGGTGCTGACGCGCTTCCGGGCGGCGATGGCGGCCGGCAGGGACCGTCACGACGCGGTGGTGGAGGCCGTCACGACCGCCGGGCGAAG
>DASUUD010000227.1:0-7948 GCA_036374255.1 Solirubrobacterales bacterium
AGCTCCGATGCGGCCGATCGCGTGCTCGGCACGAATCCCGACCACCGCGTGGTGCCGAAGTCGGAGACGGTGAAAACGCTCGGTGTGGGGTCCTGAATTCAGCGTGTGATCTTCGGCCGCCGGACGTGTTCAGGGAGATGACGGCATATGCCACCGCCAGCAGAAGGACTCGCCTCGCGCCTCATCCTCGGCCCGGCCCTGCGCACGCAGCCCGATCGGCGCCTGGTGACGCTCGTGCGCGAGGGCTACGAGGCCGCCTTCGAGGAGATCGTTCGCCGCTATGGCAGAGCCCTGACGCGCTACGCCGCGGGGATAGTCGGCTCGCGCTCCGAGGACGTCACCCAGGACGCCTTCTCCAAGGCGCTGCTGGCCCTGCGCCGCGACGATGCCGAGATTGACCTGCGGCCGTGGCTCTACCGGATCGTCCGTAACACCGCTCTCAACGACCTCCGCGACAACCCCCCGCCGCCCGAGGTCGTGGCCGGCGCGATCGCAATGGGCCGCAGCGCCGCAGAGGAGGCGGAGCAGCGGGAGGAGCTGACCGAGCTGATCGAGCGCTTGGGGGCGCTGCCCCAGCCACAGCGGGCCGCAATCGTGATGCGAGAGCTCGAAGGGCTCAGCCATGATGAGATCGCCGCCAATCTCGGCATGAGTGGAGGCGCCGCCCGCCAGGCGATCTACCGCGCCCGCCAGGCCCTGCGCGACGGGATCGGGATGCTGATCCCGCTGCCGCTGCTGCGGCTCCTGTCCGACCATGGCCCTGGCAGCACCGTGGGCGCCGGGGCCGGCGGTGCGATCGCCGCCGGGGGAGCCGGGAGCGTGCTGAAGGCCGGCGCCGTCGCCGCCGTCCTCGTGGGCACGGTGGGAACCGGCATCGCACTGCAGAGCGGCGGTGGCGGCAGCGAGCCGCCCCCCGGCGCTGAGGCGGCGACCTCTGCAACCCCGGAGTCGCTGTCGCCGCGATCCGCGATCGCGCCCCGCGGGGGCAGGGCGGACACAGGGGGATCCCGGGGCGGCCGGCGAGACGGCGGCCCGCAGCCGAGGGATGCGATCCCGGCTGCCGGCGATGCCGGCGGCCGCATGGCCCCCGGCTCAATCGGACCGCGTCCCGCGCCCGCTAGACAGCCTCCCGGCGGAAACGCCGACGGGGGAATCCCGGGAACAGATAGCACGCGAGACGGAGAAGGCGGGCCCGGCTCCCTTACCGATCGCCGCATCCGCCCACCGCAAGGGGATGGCGCAACCGACTTCTCCAGGGCCGGATCCGGCGGGTCGGGAGGCGGGTCGGCGGACCCGGTCTCCGGGGACCGCGCTACACAGCCACCTCCGCCGCCTCCCGACGAAGAACCGACGGTGGATGCCCGAAGCGACTCGGACTCGACCTCCGGCTTCGACTCCCCGGGCGACACACGCGCCACCCGGTAGCCCGGCTCAGAAGAACCCGTGATCTTGGAGCCCGGCTCGGGTTCTCGACGTGAGGTTGCACTCAACAGTCCGTCGTGAACCAAGGAGGGATGATGAAGAACCACCAGGGCAATCGGGCTCGGCTCGGCGAGGCGCTGATGGCGGTGGTCCTCGGCGCACTCGCGATCCTGGCTCTACCGGGAATCGGGATCGGCAAGGACGCTGAGAACGACTACGCGAGCCGTGCTGCGGGCAAGGTCGAGTCCTTCGATCGGAGGAGCGGCCTGCTCGTCGTCGACCTGTTCAAAGGGCGGAAGATCGCCGGCTACGTGATTCGCCACCGGACCAAGGTGAGATGCCACGACGATCGTCGCCGGCACCGGTTCCGGCTCCATCGCCGCAGGGCGGGCGCGACCGCGAGCGGCACCACCTCGCTCCGCGACAGGAAGGGGGACACGGTGGCGGCGACCGACGTGCGCGACAGCGGCGAGGACGCCCGCGGGCCCGAAGCGCCTGAAACCGAACCGGAGGAGGGCGACGAGGGGACCTGGCCACCCGTGGGCCATTCACGGCACTGCCTTCGGCACCTGGTCCCCGGAGCCATCGTCCTGCGGGCGGAGATGGTGCTGGCCTACGGCGACGCGTTCTTCAGGCGGATCGCGATCATGCCTCCACCCGCCGTCGCCACGACCGACTCGTCGGGAACGAGGTAGGCGAAGGGGTCACTTGGCGTCGAGCCAGTCGCGGCCGACGCCGATGTCGACCTCGAGCGACGGGTCGAGCTGGTAAGCGGCGCACATCTCGCGCCGCACCAGCTCGGCCGCGTCGTCCATCTCCCCGGGCGGGCCCTCGAAGAGCAGCTCGTCGTGTATCTGGAGGACCAGCCTGGTCCTCCCCCCGGCCTCCCTGAGGGCGCCTTGGCAGCGGACCATCGCCACCTTGATGATGTCCGCGGCGGTGCCCTGGATGACCGTGTTGACCGCGAGGCGCTCCCCGAGGCGGCGTGTTGGCGGATTGCCGGAGCGCAGCTCGGGAATCGGACGGCGGCGGCCCATCAACGTCCTCACATAGCCGTCGGCCTGGGCCCGCTCGATGATCTCCTCACGGAAGGCGCGCACAGCCGGGAACCGTTCCAGGTAGCGGGCGACGAATTCCTCTCCCTCCTTGCGCGGGATGTTGAGCCGGTCGGCGAGGCCGAACCCGGTGAGGCCGTAGACGATCCCGAAGTTGACCATCTTCGCCTTCGAGCGCTGGCCGACGTCCACCTCGTCTCGGGAGATGCCGAACACCTCGGCCGCGGTGGCGGCGTGGACGTCTTCGCCCGCCGCGAAGATGTCCTTGAGCACCTTCTCGTCGGCGACGTGCGCCAAGACCCGCAGCTCGACCTGGCTGTAGTCGGCGGAGAGCAGGCGGGCGCCCCGCTCGGCGACGAAGCAGGCGCGAACCGGCCGGCCTATCTCGGTGCGGATCGGGATGTTCTGCAGGTTGGGATTGGTGCTGGAGAGCCGGCCGGTTGTCGTCGCCGCCTGGTTGAAGGTGGTGTGCACGCGGCCGGTCTCGGGGTCGATCAGCTCGGGCAGCGAGTCGAGGTAGGTGTTCTTCAGCTTGGTCAGCTCGCGCCAGTGCTCGATCTTCTCGACGATCGGGTGCTCGTCGCGGATCTGGGCGAGGACGCGGGCGTCGGTCGAGTAGCCGGTCTTGCCGCGCCGCTTGCGGGTCAGGCCCAGCTTCTCGAAGAGGACCCTGCCCACCTGCTGGGGCGACCCGATCGTGAACTCTTCCTCGGCCAGCTCGAAGATCTCGTCCTCCAGGGCGGCGATCCGCTCCCCGAACCCGGCGCCCACCTCGGCGAGGCGCTCGGCATCGAGCTTCAGCCCCTCGCGCTCCATCGCGGCGAGGACGTGGACCAGCGGCAGCTCGACGTCGTGGAGCAGCGACTCGAGCTCGAACTCCTCGAGGCGCGGCCGCTGCGCCTCGGCGAGGGCTGCGACCAGGCGCGCCTCCTCGGCTGGATCCAGTCCCGCCTCCCCCTCCTCGCCGAGTGAGAGCTGACCGTCGCCCGCTGCGCCCGCCTTCTCAGCGGCCGCCTCGGCGAGGCCGATCCCGGCGTCGGCGGCCAGCTCGGTCAGTTCGTAGGTGCGGCGCTGCGGCTCGAGCAGGTAGGCGGCGAGCATCGTGTCGTGGACGAGCTGCAGGTCGACGCCCTCGCGTGCGGCGGCAGCGAGGAGGCCGTGGCGGCCGCCCCCGAGCGACTTGGCGTCGTGGGCGGTCAGCGGCCGGTCCGCCAGCGCGAGGGCCAGCTCGTCGAGGCTGGACGTACCTGAGACGATCCGCTCGCCGCCGGCGGCGGCCCATCGATCCCCGGCGATCGCCAGCGCCGCCGGCCCCGCGGGGATGTCGGTGGGGCTGCCCTCCACGGCCTCGACCTCGAGTTGGGTCTCGACGCTGCGCCCCGGCACCGCCTCGCCCTCCGGCAGGCCCTCTTCCAGCCGCTCCATCACCGCCCGCAGCTCAAACTCGCGCATGAACTCGCGCAGCGCGCTGCGGTCCGGCTCGACGCCCATCACGTCGCTCAGCTCGAGGCCCGTCTCGACGTCGCAGTGGAGCGTCGCCAGCTGTTTGGAGACGCGGGCGTCATCGGCGTGCTCGACGAGATTCTGCTTGCGCTTGGCGCCGGAGACCCTGTCGACGTTCGCCAGCACCTCCTCCAGCGAGCCGAACTCCTGCAGGAGCTGGGCGGCCGTCTTGTCCCCTATGCCGGGGACGCCGGGGATGTTGTCGGAGGTGTCGCCTTTGAGGCCGATCAGGTCGGTGACCAGCTCAGGCGGCACTCCGTAGCGCTCGACCACGCCCTCGCGGTCATAGACCTTGGTATCGGTGACGCCACGGGAGGTGGTCATCACCCGGACCCCGTCGCCGACCAGCTGGTAGACGTCGCGGTCGCCGGAGACGACCATCACCGGGACCCCCTGCTCCTGGGCGCGCCGGGCGAGCGAGCCGATCACGTCGTCGGCCTCGTAGCCCTCGACCCTGACATTGGTGTAGCCGAAGGCTTCGACCAGCGGCATCAGGTGCGGCCACTGATCCCGCAGCAGGTCCGGCCGGGGTTTGCGCTGGGCCTTGTAGTCCTCGTAGGTCTTCTCGCGGCCCGACATGCCGGCGTCCCAGGCGACGACAACGCCGGCGGGCTTCATCTCGGTGATGATTTTCACCAGCATCGAGGCCAGCCCGTAGATCGCGTTGGTGGGCCTCCCGTCGCTGGTCCCGATCGACTCGGGCAGGGCGAAGAAAGCCCGGTATGCGAGCGAGTTGCCGTCGATCAGGAAGAGCTCGCCGTCGTTTCTCCCGGAGCGGGCTGCGGCCGCCTCTTTCTCACGCGTCGCCATCTGCGCCAACTCTACGGCGCGAGGGGGCGATGCCGGCTCGCAGGACCGAGCAACCCGACCCGGCGCCTCGAGCAGCTGCCAGGTGGTGCCCCGGCTACTTCGGGGGCAGGGAGGCGGCGAAGTCGGCGCCCGCATCGACCCAGCCGGCCAGATCGTCGTCGGCGGCGGTGCCCTCCGGGTCGACAAAGACAGTTCCCCTCGCCGGGCGTCCGGTGAAGTCCATCGGGCGGACGTGAGGTTCGCCGAGTGCCCTCTCGGCGTCCGCGGGATCGAGGCGCACGATCAGATCGTCGTTGATCAGGCCCACCGCCATGTTGCCCCCGATCATGAAAGCGATCCCGCCGAACATCTTTCGCTCACTGAGCCGCTCCCGTCCCGCCAGGACGTCCCGAACGCGCTCGGCGAGTGAATCGTCGTAGGCCATCGCGATGTGAAAAAGAAGGTACCGCCCCGCCACCCGCAGGGTGGGGTTGCCCGGGCACGTATGCCGAATCTGATTCGATTGCTGTCCATGACCTGGAACCGTCCGCGAGCGAAGCGTGCATATCTGATTCCCCCGCGAGCGAGCGGGGGTGCCCCTTGGCTGTAAGTGCTCAATACAGCGTCACGATCCGCGTCGAGCTCGATGCGCGGCAGGAGCCGCTCGGGAAACTGACGGCTGCGATCGCCGAGGCGGGCGGTCAGCTGCAGGGCGTTGACCTCGTTCCCGGCGCCGGTAGCGAGGGCAAACGCGTCCGCGAGTTCACGATCGACGCCCAGGACAGGCCCCACTGGGAGCAGATCCTGCGGGCGATCGGCTCGACCAGGGGCGCCAAGGTCCTGGACTACGTCGACCGCACGATGCAGATGCATCGGGGCGGCAAGATCGAGCTGCACAACAAATATCCGCTGAAGACGCGGGACGACCTCTCGATGGCCTACACGCCGGGAGTCGCCAGGGTCTGCGAAGACATCCACGCCGACCGCGCCAAGGCATTCGAGTACACGATCAAGAAGAACACCGTCGCGGTGGTCTCCGACGGCAGCGCCGTCCTCGGGCTCGGGAACATCGGCCCCGAGGCGGCGATGCCGGTGATGGAGGGCAAGGCGATGCTGTTCAAGGAGTTCGCCGGGGTCGACGCCTTCCCGATCTGCCTCGACACACAGGACGCCGCGGAGATCGTCAAGGCGGTCGAGCTGATCGCGCCGACCTTCGGCGGGATCAACCTCGAGGACATCTCGGCTCCGCGCTGTTTCGAGATCGAGGAGCGCCTCAAGGAGTCGATCGACATCCCCGTCTTCCACGACGACCAGCACGGCACCGCCGTGGTGACGATGGCAGCCCTCTTCAACGCGCTGAAGATCGTCGGCAAGCCGATCGAGCAGCTGCGGGTGCTGGTGGTTGGGCTCGGCGCCGCCGGGGTAGCGGTGACCAAGATGATGCTCGCCTCAGGGGTCACCCATGTGGTCGGCTGCGATCGTCGCGGCGCCGTGTCGACCGAGCGCGACGACTACCGGTCGGGCGAGATGACCGCGATCAAGAGCTGGTACGCGGAGAACTCCAACCCGGAGAAGGTGAGCGGCGGGCCGGCCGAGGCGATCGAGGGGATGGACCTGTTCATCGGCCTCTCGGGCCCGGGCATCATCCCGGCCGAGGCCCTGGGCAAGATGAACGACGATGCGATCGTCTTCGCGATGGCGAACCCGAACCCCGAGGTGATGCCCGAGGACGCCGCTCCCTACGTGCGGATCATGGCCACCGGCCGCTCCGACTACCCGAACCAGATCAACAACGTGCTCTGCTTCCCGGGCATCTTCCGCGGCGCCCTCGACGCGGGGGCGCCGCAGATCACCGAGGAGATGAAGCTCGCCGCCGCGAAGGGGATCGCGGAGGTCGTGACGGAGGACGACCTCTCCGAGGACTACATCATCCCCAGCGTTTTCAACCGCGAAGTCGCGCC
Source organism: Solirubrobacterales bacterium (assembly GCA_036374255.1). GTDB lineage: Bacteria > Actinomycetota > Thermoleophilia > Solirubrobacterales > 70-9 > VRUE01. The sequence goes on from DASUUD010000227.1 coordinate 6,731, forward strand.
CAGGGTCGCGGAGGCGGTCGTCGAGGAGGCGAAACGCGAGGGGCTGGCGCGATTCAGCGAGGAGACGGGCACGTTCTCGACGGTGGAGGTGACCCCCTCCCCGTGAGCGCGGAGCGAGCAAGCGCCGCAATTTGGTACTTCGCGCAGCGAGCGAAGCGCGAACAGATCCGATGAGGGTCCTCGTCACCGGAGCCAGCGGCTTCATCGGCTCAGCGTTGTGCGAGCGGCTGCTGTCCCGGGGCGACTCGGTGGTGGGCCTCACCCGCGACCCGCAGCGGGCGCGCCGCACGAACCCGATGATCGTCTGGCACCCCTGGCAGGCGACCCTGGAACGCCCCCCGGCCGAGGCCTTCGAGGGAGTGGACGGCGTGGTCAACCTGGTCGGGGAGAAGATCAACCAGCGCTGGACCGAGGAGTCGAAACGGCGCATCATGGAGAGCCGCCGGACGGCAACCAGAAACCTGGTGGGGACGATCGCCGGATTGGAGAAGAGGCCCGCCGTCCTTGTCAGCCAGGCGGCGATCGGCTTCTACGGCGACCGCGGGGACGCGCTTCTCGACGAGTCGACCGAGCCCGGCGAGGGATTCGACTCCGCGGTCGTGCGCGAGTGGGAGAAGGCGGCGAAGGAGGTCGAGGCGACCGGCGTGCGCCTGGTGATCGTCCGCACCGGCCACGTGCTCGACCCGAACGGAGGGCTGCTCGCCGAGATGCTCACTCCGTTCAAGCTCGGGGTCGGGGGGCCGATAGCAGGCGGAAATCAGTACATGTCGTGGATCCACATCGAGGATGAGGTCGGGATTCTGATCTGGGCACTCGACAACGAGAAGGTGGGCGGGGTGGTCAATGCGACCGCGCCCAACCCGGTCACAAACCGCGAGCTGTCCAAGGCTCTCGGCCGCGCCCTCAACCGTCCCGTTGTCCTGCAGGTGCCGGGCTTCGCGCTCGACCTGAAATTCGGCTCCGAGTTCGGCAAGGTGCTGCGCGGTGGGCAGCGAGTGATCCCGCGACGGGCGCTCGACCTCGGCTACGAGTTCCGGTTCACGGAGATCGACCACGCGCTGAGCGACCTGCTCTAGGGCGGACTAACCCCAAGTTCTCCCGACACCTGGGAGATCGATAGCGACGCTTCAAAGTCGGACGCCCCGGCCATGGCCGGGGCGTCCGCGAAGTCACTCACTCTCTGGCCTTGGTTTCCAATCAATCCCAAGAGAGGGAGGA
>DASUUD010000228.1:0-2273 GCA_036374255.1 Solirubrobacterales bacterium
TCCTCCCTCTCTTGGGATTGATTGGAAACCAAGGCCAGAGAGTGAGTGACTTCGCGGACGCCCCGGCCATGGCCGGGGCGTCCGACTTTGAAGCGTCGCTATCGATCTCCCAGGTGTCGGGAGAACTTGGGGTTAGTCCGCACTAGGCGCGCAGCCGGTAGCCGCGCGCGAAGAGTCGCAGGTTGAGCGCGAAGAGGGCGGCCGTCGCCGCGGTGAGGGCGACCAGGGAGAGAGCGATGCTCGCTTCGGTGTAGCCGAGGAAGCCGTAGCGGACCAGGTTGATCATGTAGTAGATCGGGTTGAAGTGGGTCAGGGTTTCGAAGGGCTCGGGCAGCAGGGTGGCCGAGTAGAAGACGCCGCCGAGGAAGATCAACGGCTGCAGGACGAAGGTCTGGGCGAAGGCCACGTCGTCGAACTGTTCGGCGCGGACGCCGATCAGGACGCCGAGCTGCGAGAAGAAGAAGCCGACCAGGAAGAGCGCCGGGAGCAGCACCAGCAGATGGTCGACCGGCAGGTCGACGAGCAGGGAGGCGGCGATGAAGGTCAGCGCCGAGACCACCAGGCCGCGCATGAAGCCGCCGAAGGAGAAGGCGAGCAGCAGCTCCAGCGGCGAGGCCGGCGAGGAGAGCTGGTCCTGGATCGCCCCCTGGAATTTCTGCTGGAGGATGGAGGAGGAGTTGTTGGCGAAGGCGTTGATCGACCAGGCCATCATGATCAGCCCGGGGATCACGAAGACCACGTAGTCGATTCCGTGCAGCTTGTCGATCCGCGTCCCCAGGGCGGCGCCGAAGACCGAGATGTAGAGGAAGGTTTCCAGCAGCGGCGCCCCGATCGTCTGCTTCTTGATCTTCATGAAGCGGTTGACCTCGCGCCGCCACAGCGTGAAGAGCCGGATCCTCGCCGCCGCGCTCACCCGATCGCCTCCTCGGCTGCGACCTCGATGTGGGAGCGGGAGAGCTCCTTGCGGCCGACCAGCGCCAGGTAGGCGTCCTCGAGGTTGGCGACGCCGAAGCGGCCGGCCAGCTCACCGCTGGTCCCCTCGGCGACGATCTCGCCCTCGTTGATGAAGGCGATCCGGTCGCAGAGCTGCTCGGCCTCCTCCAGGTAGTGCGTGGTGAGCAGGATCGTCGTCCCCTCCTGGTTGATCCGCTGCACGTAATGCCAGAGCTCCAGCCGCAGCTCCACGTCGACCCCGGCGGTCGGCTCGTCGAGGATCAGCAGGCGAGGGCGGTGCATCATCGCCCGCGCCAGGATCAGCCGGCGTTTCATCCCCCCCGACAGGGTCCGGGTTCGTTCATCGCGCTTCTCGGTCAGCGAGAAGGTCTCCAGCAGCTCCCGCGCCCGATCGCGGCGCTCCCCCTTCGGCATGCCGAAATAGCCGGCGTGGTAGTCGAGCGTCTCCTCGACCGTCAGGAACCAGTCCAGGTTGGGCTCCTGCGGCGCCAGCCCGATCGACTCCCGGGCCCGCGCATAATCGCCGGTCGCATCGTGACCGAAGGCCCGGATCGAGCCGGCGGTCGGCTGAGCAAGGCCGGTGGTGCAGTGGATCAGGGTGGACTTACCGGCGCCATTGGGACCGAGCAGGCCGAAGAACTCGCCCGGCTCGATCTCCAGTGAGACGCCCCGCAACGCCTCCACCCCGGTCGGGTAGCGCTTCACGAGCTGCTCGACACGAAGAGCCGGCTGGCCGCCGATCGAACCGCCGCCGTCGGGTGAAAGGAGATCGCTCACCCCCGGCAATCTAGGGGAGTGCCGGCTCCGGCAGGGTGATCTTCGTTTCGCCGGCCGCTCAGGCGGTGCGCAGCTCGCGTGCGATCGCCTTCGCCGCCCGCTTGGCCTGCTTCGCCATATAGCCGAGGCCTCCCGGACGGGGCACGTAGCCGATGAAGCGCATGCCCGGCGCGGCAGGCTCCTCGCCGACGGCGCGGGGCGCGCCGCGCTCGTCGAGGACGTCGAGGTGGCCGACGAGCTGCTCCAGCCCGCGGCGATAGCCCGTCGCGCAGATCACCGCGTCAGGTTCTATGCGCCGGTCGTCCGCAAGCCTGACGCCCGTCGAGTCGAGCGCCTCGACGCCCGGAACGACCTCGATCCGGCCCTCCCTGATCGCCTCGACCATCTCCGGGTCGACGATCGAGGGCGCCGTCCCATACTTGCGCAGCCGGGTGAAGACGCCCTCATCGGGCACCGGCAGCCCGTGCTCGCTGAGATCGCCGATGTCCGTGCGGCGCGCGAAGCGGGCGACCGCGTCGCCGAACCGGGGCGGAAAGCGCAGC
>DASUUD010000229.1:0-2871 GCA_036374255.1 Solirubrobacterales bacterium
GGTTGAATGAGCATCCACGCCCACGGCCTTCCCCACCAAGCGGGAGGCGGGGCGCTCTCGCCCCCCCGCTCGACCAGCGCCGGCAGCTGCTTCCCTGCCGACAGCCCCTGCGCCCCTCGAGTCGATGGCGCGAGCGCGACCAGCGGGGGAATCGGGAGATGGTCCTCGTCGCCCGGCGATTTCGGCTCGTGCTCCTTCGGCCGATGATAGGCGCCGTACCAGCCGAGCGGCCCCGGTCCCTCCGTCCGGCCTGGATCGCCGAACAGCAGGATGGCGAAGGTGCCCTCGGGCGGGAGCGCTTTGCCGAAGAAGCTCAGCGTGATTCCCGTCAGCTCGAGGAGATAACCTCCGTCGACGGCGAGGAGCTGCTGCTGGTGCACCCGCAGGTCGACCACGCCCATCAGCGACACACCGGGGGTCCCGCTGGATGCCCCTGGCAGGCGGAGCCCGGCCGTCACGGCGATTCGTCGCCGCGTGGGCGACCATATCAGCGCCAGCCCGGCCGTGAGCCCGACGGCATCGGCCAGCGCGCCGGGCGTCCCGAGGTCGAGGTCGAAACGCAGCCCGAGCCACTCGGCGGACGGGGCGGCGGTATCCAGGGCAGGTACGATGAGCGGTGAGAACCCCAGCTCGCCCGGGGTCTTGGCGACGTCCGACGAGATCATTCCCCGCGGGCGGAGGGGAAAACGGTCGGGCAGCGAGCCGCGCCTGGTAAGCGCTGAGCTCGCGTCGAAGGAAATCTCGGAGAGGTCGAAATGGAAACGCTTCGTCAAAGGCGACTTCGAGGGGAAGCGTATCTCCAGTCCGAGCGCGCTGAAGGGCAGCCGCTCGTACCCAAAGAGGTCCAGCATTCCCCCGGCGCTTGCGGGAAGTGGGGAAAAGCTCAGGCTCCCCTTCAGCGTGAAGCGCGTGAGGACGACGTCATCGGCGTCCGCCCCATCGTCGGGCGGCCGGGCGCTTCCGGGACTGCCGAGCTCGCAACGGTTGATCAGCACTGACCGCAGGGTGAGGTCCTCGAGCACCAGGTCGGTCTCGGACTCGTTGCGGAAGACGTACACGTCGCGATCGCCCCCTCGCTGCAGAGCACCGTCGAGCAGCAACGTGGGTGGCTCGGCCGTATCCCGCAGCCGCGCCCGCGCGCCGAAGATGCTCCCGAGGGTGAGGGCGATTCGAGCGGCGAAGCTCTGAACACGCGACGCGGCGAAGGAGACGCGGACGCTCGTGACGTCGAAGGCGATCGCCCCGTCATGGCCGGGCTCGGGCAGATGGTCGTAGGCGATGAGGGCGAAGAGCGCGCTATCGGGAGGTGGCTCGTCGGGTCTGGAGATCGGGCTCTGCTGCATGCCCAGGTAGTGGCCAAAGAAGCGGCGTCGGTCGATGCCGGCGGCGAGCTGAGCGAGGTCCGGCGGAAGGGAGTCGGGTGGCACCGCGCAGCGTAGCGCCAACCATCCGTTCCACTTCGGGTCGTCGACCACCTTGCGGACGAAGGCGCTCCAGGGTTTCTCTTCTTCCGACTGCCGTTCGTCCTCGGCTGTGGCCCTGACCCGCGCATCCGCAATGATCGCCTCGAGCTCCCGCTGCGCGACTGCCGGGGAGCGATTGAAGGCCTCGGGCAGCACCCACGTCCCCACATCTTCGACCAGGTCACCGAGCGAACGATCGCAGCTCTTCATGACGAGGATCGTCCCGTGCCGCTCCCACTGCCCGGGATGCAGATCGAATGTCCAGCCGTCGACGGTGATCCGAGCCTGACGATCGAGGTGCGGCGCGATGGAAGTCGGATTCGAGATGACGAGGAACTGGCCGTTCGTGAGCAGCGCAGAGCGAAGGGGTCCACGAATGTCGTCGAGGACGAGCTCTTCGCCGCCCACGCCGGCGAGGCGGAGCGTGCGCCACAGCGTGCGGTCCGGGCTGAACGTCGCCAGGTACCCTCCGGGCGTGATGGCGGTTACGGTCTCGGCTTCGTCGCCGGCCGCCAGCAGGCGCGGCGGTTCGGCGGGCACCATCTCGTGGACCCGCTCCCGGCGCTCCGGAGCGAGGACCTCGACTTCGAACGCCGCGGCCACTCCGTGCGCTCCCGGCTCGATGCCGCCGTAGGGGACGAGAGGCAGCGCGGCCGCCTCGCCACTCTCGCGCTCCGTCGGCAGGCTGCCCGCCTGCACATCGAAGTACGCGAGCAGTCCGTCGGCTCCGGGGGCGTGCAGCACCGCATCCCGAGGCTGCGCGAAGTAGGGGAGTGGGGCCGGGGCGTAGACAGCGATCCAGCTCGTGAGCGCCGTCGCATCCAGGCGGGGCACGTCGGTCGACCCGGCGGTCGCGGCTTGCTGCCCGGGCGGCACGAAGAGAGGCGCCCACGCGGGTCGCCCGGGGATGAAGCGCAGCGTCGCCCCCTCGTCCGGCAGCTGGATGTACTCGATCCCCGATGTACCGCAGAGGAGCTTCGGCTCCGGTGTGTCCGAGCCCACTGCGAAGCGCCCGACCGGGGCAAGGGTAAGGGACTCGGGCGCCGGGGTCCATTGGCCCAGGGGCGTGAGCCGGAACCCGGCTCCCTCGAGGGGCCGCAGGGTGAGCCGTCCCCCCCACACCGTTCGGAAACAGGATGCAATTGGCGGGGTGTCCGGCGCGAACGTCAGTCCGGATCGGCTGTCGAGGGGATCGGCCGGGTCGATCACCCCATCGAACCGGACCGGAGTCTCGGGGAGGTCCAGCACGGGGTAGCGGATCGTGCCGAACTCGGACCGGCGTCCAGGCGTTCGAGGGAGCCCTGGATGGTAGTACCGGAGTCCCGCATCCAGGGCCGCGAGGGGGTCCCGCGTCGCGTCAGCCCGGGAGAGATCGAGGGCGACCGTCAGCGCACCGGCGGAGGGTCCC
>DASUUD010000230.1:0-6021 GCA_036374255.1 Solirubrobacterales bacterium
GTTCGAGGAAATGCGCGTGCCGGCCGACGCCGTGCTCGGCGAGGAGGGCAAGGGCTTCTACCACATCTCCTGGGAGCTCCAGGGCGAGCGGCTGGTGGCCGCCGCCGGCTGCCATGCGGGCGCCGAGCGGATGATCGAGAAGACGCTCGAGTACGCCAAGGAGCGCGAGGCCTTCGGCCGCCCGATCGGCAAGTTCCAGGCGATCCGCCACAAGTTCGCCGAGATGGCGACGAAGACCGAGGCGGCCAAGCAGTTCACCTACGCGACCGCCTGGCGCTTCGCCAACGGCGAGTACCCGGTGCGCGAGATCACCATGGCCAAGCTCTTCTCCTCCCGCATCGCCTGCGAGGTCGCCGATGAGTGCATCCAGATCCTCGGCGGCTACGGCTACATGAAGGAGTACGAGATCGAGCGCGCCTACCGCGACGTGCGCCTCAACCGGATCGGGGCCGGCACCGACGAGGTGATGCTCGACGTGATCGGCCGCAGCTACGGGCTGTAGGGGGCGGCCGTGGCGCCGATGGCGTCAGCCGCCGTTGAGAAAGACCGCAGCGATGACCCCCACCAGGCCAATCATGATGCCGCCGCCCGTGCGCAGCATGGTGAGCCGCAGGGCCTCGATCTCACCGCGCAACTCGGTACAGAGGCTGCCGATCTCGGCGCTCAACTCCGTGCACACGCCGCCGATCTCGCCGCGCATCTCCGCACGGAGCTCGCGGATGTCGGATCGACGCGCTCGAAGCCCGCGTCCATCCGGTTCGCCAGGTCGTCGAGGCGCTCGTCGGTCCAGGTCGCCCGGTCCATGCAGCCAGGATAGCCTCGGGCATGTCAACGAACAGGCGATCACCGTGAAGACTCCGAACATCGACCACGTCCGCTCCTACTACGAGGCGCTGAATCGCGGCGACGCCGAGGAGGTCGCCTCGCACTTCACCGAGGACGCGACCCACTACTACACCCGCCTCGAGCCCCATCGCGGGGCCTCGACGATCGGGCAGATGACCGAGTGGGCAGTGAAGAACATCGAGGCCCAGTGGTTCATCGAGAACGCAATTGAACAGGGCGATCAGGCGGTGATCGAGTGGACGATGACCTGGCGCCAGGCCGAGAGCGGCGAGCGCCGCCTCGACCGCGGCACAGAGTGGTTCCTCTTCCGCGACGGCAGGATCGCCGAGGTGCGCGCCTACCACCACAGCGGCCCGAAGAACCGCCAGGGCAACCTGCTCGGCTTCGACCACGCCGGCCGCGGCCACACGATGCTCGAGGACTGAGCCCGGCGGGCGGCCGTCAGCCGACCCCCGCTCTCAAGCAGGAAGGGACACGGCGCAGAAGTCCTCCCCGAAGGGGGTGAGCAGGATGCTACGGCGAACCGTGCGCGAGGTGCGTCCGCCCCTCGCCCGGGCCTCCGTCACCTCGGGCTGGGCCTCGAGCACCTGATAACGGCTCAGGTCCTTCACGGGCTCGCGCGAGAACCAGATCAGGCCGAGGCGGTGAAGGTTGTCCAGGTAGGCGTGGACGCGGTCGACATGGCGGCAGCCCGCCTCGGCGCCGATCATGTTGCAGCCGGGCTCGACCAGCTCCGAGGCGAGGGGCAGCCCGGCGCGAACGTCGACCGAGGGCTGGGGGCCGTTCCGCGCGAGGAAGTGGAGGATACGCCCCTCGTCTGGGCTAAGTGAGTCGAGAATCCGCATGTAGGCGGGGTGCGACGCCTCCTCGTACCTGAGGTCGCCCGAGAGGCGCAGCAGCTCCGAGCCGCGCCTGCGCAGCGCCTCCGGCGAGGAGGCTTCCGCTTCCTCCCGCGTCCTCCGCCGTCCGGTCCCCGGGCCGTCCCGTTCCTCCCCGTCTGCGAAACCGAGCAGCTCGCGCGCATAGGCCCGCAGCTCGGCTGCGGTCTCCTGGATCACCTGGGGGGCCGGCTCGCCGCGGGCGGCGGCGCGGACCATGCGGGAAGCGGTCTGGGAATAGGCGTCCGCCGTTCTGGTCGCCGCCTGCCAGCCCGCGCTGACCACGATCCGGGCGACGCCCGGGACAGCCCTGGCGAACTCCGCGAAGCCGGGTTGCCGCTCCTCTTCGCGCAGGACCAGGGAGCGGCCGGGCCGATCGCCTTTCTTGAGGGGGTCGTCGCTCATCCGAAGATCGCCAGGTGTAGCAGGCCGGCGCCGAATCCGAGCACCGCTCCATGCAGGTAGAGGAGCCACTCGTCCTCGCGAACCACGGTGCGCAGCATCTCCGAGAAGTCGGCGGGCCCCATTTCGCGCACCCGCTGCGTCACGAACTCGCGGATGTTGTTGCTCTGCATCCGGTCGAAGTCGGAGTCCGTGAGCGACGCCACGGTGCGCCCTGCGGCCTCTTCCGCGACGGAGGAGCGGATCGCCGCGTACTGCTCGGGCCCTACGGCCACACGCACCGCGGGCCTGGCCCTCCCCGCGGCCATGTCCACCGCGGGTCGGAGGACGACTTCGATCATCTGCCGGGTGCGGTCGGAGTTCGGTCCGTGCAGCAGATCCTCGGCGATGTTGCTCATCGTGACGATGTCGCTGGCGATGACGTCCGCATAGACGCCGGCCACCTCCGGCTGTCGCTTGATGAAGAGGCCCTGGATGGTGAGCGGCCCGAGCCGCCTCGGGCGCACCGGTTCGAAGATCATCCGAATCCCGAGCAGGTTCGTCGAGTACCCGATCAGGACGCCCGCGATCGGCAACACCCACCACTGGGTGAGAACCAGCTCGGTGACGAAGGCGGTGGGTACGCCGAGCATGAAGCCGAAGAAGAAGCCGAAGTTGACGATGAAGCGGAGCTCCTTGCTACCGACCTCGAGGAAGATCCGATTCGTCAGCTGCGGATTCTCCTCGAGGTGACGGATCACCATCAACTTCACGTTCAGGAGTTCGTCGATGTGCTCGCCGATCTGATCGGTGATCGAACGGACGATCTCGGGCAGCTGTTCCTGGACGCGGGCGTGAACGACCTCCCGCAGGCGCTCGGGCAGATCGTGCCACAGCTGCGGATGCCCCCGCTCCATGATCCGCTCGACCACTTCCTCGATTTCGTCGCGCGCCGTGGTCAGGATCTGCTCGGCGATCGCCTCCGGATCGAGCTGCCTGTAGAAGTCGCCGGCGCCACCGAGCTTGGCGATCCCCTTGTCGACCGCGATCGAGCCCATCTTCGCCGCCCGGGAGGGAACGATCCCCTGCCAGCCGATCCCTCCCTGCATCACGCCGGGAATCTGCTGGACCCTGCGCGGCAGAAGGGTCGCGAGCGCAGCGAGGCCCGGTGCCCGAATCCCGTGGAATCGGATCGGGTAGAAGAGCATCCAGACGCCGGTCATGTTCGTCACGTATCCGATCGCCCCGGTGAAGAGGGGGATCGTGATCAGGCTGAGCGTCTGCGTGTCCATCGGCGAGCCGGCGTGGCCGAAACCGTATTCGAGCGGCCGCCGGAGGCGATCGCTACCCGGCGGCGGAGGTCGAGCGATCGACCAGGAGGGACACGGCGTACGGCAAGGCGGAGAGGGCGAAGAGGACGCCGAAGGTGACGCCCAGGGCCGCGTAGCCGCCGACCGCCAGAGCCAGTCCCCCCAGCGCCGAGCCGAGCAGGTAGCCGAACTGGTTGGCGGCGGTCCTGATCCGCATCGCGAAGACGCGACGCTGCGCGCAGACCTGGAGGCCGTAGGCGCTGCCGGCGATCGTGCGCGCAGCGGAGAAGGTGGCGAGCACGGCCAGGGTGGCCGCGCTGAATCCCACAGCCGGCCGGTAGACGCCGAACAGGGCGACGAGCACGGCAGCGATCGGTGGCATGGCAAGGAGCAGCTGCCGCGCCGAGGTTTCGACGTGACCGCGGGCCAGCAGGTTGCCCGGCAGGTAGGCGACCGCGGCCGCCCCAAGCAGCAGGCCGGCGGTTCCGGTCGAGACGTCGTAGGACTCGACGAAGAGCGCCCCGGCGTAGACGAGCGCCCCAGCCCAGGCCGACCAGGCGAACAGCTCGCTGAGCGCCCAGCCGGCGACGCGGCGGTCCTCGACGAGCTGGCGCCAGGCGCCGACCGGCGGCTCGGGGCGCTCGTCGCCCTGCCGCATCGCGACAGCCGCCAGGGCGACGGCGCTGGCCAGGAAGGGGACGGCCACCCATCCCCAGCGCCAGCTGACGTCGCCCAGCAGGCCGATCACAGGCATGCCGACGATCCAGGCGACTGGCTGCCCGAGCAGGGCCCAGGAGAGGACCCGTGCCCGGTGCTCGGGCAGGGACCACTCGGCGGCGGCCGCAAGTCCCCCCGAGAGGACCATGGCGAGGCCGACGCCGACCGCGACCTGCGCCACGGCGAGGACGGCGAAGGTCGGGGAGGCTGCGCTGAGCAGCGACCCGCCGGCGAGGATCGAGAGCCCGGCGATCAGCAGCTCGCGCAGGCCCAGCCGGCCGGAGAGGCGCCCCATCGCCACCGCGCTGAAGCCGGCCACCAGGCCCGAGACCGAGCGCAGCTGGCCCGCCGCCGCCGTCGACACGCCGAAGTCCGCCGCGACCTGGGCGAGGACCGGGGAGAGGGCGATTACCCCGGCCTGAACGGCGAACAGGCAGAGGAAGAGCGCAGGTGCGGGGTCAGCGGGCCTCGAGCTCACCTTCGAGGGTGAAGACGCGCTGCGTGCCGAAGCCCTTGACCTCCTCCTCGCCGCGTTCGCTGCAGATGAACTCCTCGCGGATCAGATCGTGGGTTTGCTCGGTGATCAGGATCTCCATCGGCTCGGCCAGGGTCTCCATCCGCGAGGCGAGGTTGACGCCCGGCCCGAAGATGTCGTAGACGTAGCGCTGCACGCCGACGATCGAGCCAACGACCGGCCCCGAGTGGATGCCGATCCGACCCAGCCAGGGCTCACGGTGCGAGGTGTTGCGGCGCTCCAGGTAGCGGCGCATGCGCAGCGCCACGCGGGCGATGCTCTGCGCGTGGTCGCTGCTTTCCTCCGGCATCCCGGCGACGGCCATGTAGGCGTCGCCGATCGTCTTCATCCGCTCGCAGTTGAACAGCTCGACGATGCGGTCGAAGGCGGAGAAGATGTCGTTCAGTTCGGAGACGATGCTGCCCGGGTCGCGCGACACCGCCATATCGGTGAAGCCGACGAAGTCGAGCATCAGGATCGACGCCGCGTCGTAGCGCTGCGGCGTCACCGAGCCGAAATCTTTCATCTCCTCGTAAACGGCCCGCGGCATGATGTTGAGCAGCAGTTTCTGCGCCCGCTCTTTCTCGCGTTTGAGGTCGCGGGTGTACTTCTCGACCATCCGCGTGTGGGAGTCGAGCATGTACTCGGCCTCCTTGCGCTTGGCGATGTCCTGGCACTCGACCACGACCAGCTCCCGCTCCCCGAAGGAGCAGTTGCGAAGCGTTATCTCGATCGGGACCTTGCGCGCCCCCTCGCCCGACTCGGTTTCGAACTTGAAGGCGCGGCCTTTCTCCAGCCTGGTGCGGGCGCGCTCCGCGTCGAGGTCGGGAAGGCGGTGGTCGAGTCCGGCGTCCACCTCCTCGTCGGGCCCGAACCAGCTGAAGAACTGGGCGTTCTCGAAGAGGATCTCCCAGCTCTCGGGGTCGGTCACGGCAACGCCGATGCCCAGCGTCTTCAGCAGTTCCTGCAGGAACTCCGACTCAACGACCCGTGACGATGACTGGCTCACGCTTGCGCAGCTCCTGTCCGATCTTCACGACGTCGTCCGAGCCGTAATCGTGGTCTTCCAGCGTCTCCACCAGCAGTTCGACCATCTCGTCGAACTCCTCCAGGGTGATGCCGAGTTTCGCGTGCACGTGTTCGATGTGCTCGTCGGTGTAGCTGGCCGGACCGCCCATCAGGAAGGAGATGAAGCGGGTCTGGTGATCGATCAGTTTCGGCATCTCGATGTGCTCGAAGTGGTGGGCGATCAGCTCCGATTCGAGCGCCTTGTCGTAGAAGGAGGAGACGACCCTCCGCACCGAGGCGAACCCGCCCACCCGCTCATAGATGGTCAGCGCCAAGCGAGCCTCTCATCCAGTTTCCGGGCCATTCC
>DASUUD010000231.1:0-7538 GCA_036374255.1 Solirubrobacterales bacterium
CGCCGCGGGGCCAAGGGCGGCTACTGGCTGGCGAAGCCGGCGGACGCGATCTCGATCGCCGACGTCGTGCGCGCCGTCGAGGGCCCGATCGCCCACGTCCAGTCGGCCCCACCGGAGTCGATCGCCTATCGGGGCAACGCCGAGCACCTCCAGGAGGTCTGGATCGCCGTACGCGCCAACCTCCGCGCCGTGCTCGAGCACGTCACCCTCGCCGATCTCGTCTCAGGGGACCTCCCCCCGATAGTCGAGGATCTAGCGGCGTCGCCCGACGCGTGGGCACCCAGGTAGCTACGGCGCCGGGGGACTGCCGCGGTGCTGGGCGGTCCCTCGCGCGGGTGGCATCGGGGGTGGGGTGCCTCCGCCGCCCGGAGGCTGCGGAGGGCAGGGTCGATCCCTCGAAATGTTCGATCCCTTCGCCCGGAGCAGCGCGAAGGGCAAGGATGGCGCCCCACCCCGGTGACAGGACCCGCGCGCGGGTGCGCTCAGTCCCTCGGGGTCCCGCCGGCGACGACGTTGACGAAGTTCTCCAGGTGCCGTGTGGTCCAGCACTCGAAGGCACCGTCGCAGTGGCGCTCGTAGGCGGCCATCACCGAGTCGCCGTAGTTCCAGTAGAGGCGCGGCTCGGGGTTGAGCCAGAAGAGGCGGCCGGCCCGCTCGGCGACCTGGGCGAACACCTCGGCGTGCGGCTCGCGGCCGTTGGTGCGCGCGTCGCCGAGCACGATCACGGTCGAGCGGGGGTCCAGCTCGTCGGAGATCTCCGCCAGAAACTCGAGCCAGACGCGACCGTAGTCGGTGTAGCCGGAGACGTCGGCGACGCCACCCTCGCTCGAGATCCGCTGGGCGATGGTGCGGAAGTCCCGCTCGTGCTCGAAGATCTCGGTCACCTCCGAGATCCGCTCGATGAAGACGAAGCTGCGCAGCTTGCGGAACGAGTCGTGGAGGGCGTGCAGCACCGAGAGGAAGAAGACGCTGGCCGAGGTGACCGAGGTCGAGACGTCGCAGAGAACGTAGATCTCGGGGCGGCGCGGGCGTTTTGGCCGGTGCCGCAGGCGCAGCGGCACGCCGCCGGTCTCCAGCGAGGCCCGCATCGTGCGCCGCACGTCCACGGTCTGCCCCTTGCGTCGCCCCCGCTGCTCGTGCCCCAGGGTCGCCAGGCGGCGCTTCATCTGGGAGACGGCCCGGTGCACCGCGGCGAGGTCCTGGGTCGGGCTGGTCGGCAGGGCCCGATCCAGCTCCGCCAGCGGCCGCGCGGGGGGAAGCGTGGAGGTGCGCTCGATCAGCTCGCGTTCGAGCTCGCGGCGGAGATGGCGCTCGAACTGGTTGAGCTGCTCGCGGTCGATCGGCGGCAGCTCCGCGGCGCCGTCCTCGGCCGGAGGCTGGCTGCCGGCCGAGAGACCGAGCGTGCGCCGGATCCGCTGCACGTCGACGCCGACCACTCCCGATCCCTCGCCCTGGCGCCCGAAGGCGGCGATCGCCAGCCGCGCCAGGTCGCGCATCTCGCCGTCGTTTCCCGCCACCATCGCCTCGCGGATCTGGTCGCGCAGCTCGTCGATGTCGAGTCGCTCGCCGCCCCCGTGCCGCTGCCCCTCCTCACCGATGCCGCGCGCCACCGCCTCGGCCTCGGCGGAGCGGAAGAACCAGCGGTCGAAGAGCAGCTCGAAGAGACGGCGGTCCTCCTGCGACTTGGCGATCGTCGCCGCCAGCGCCTCGCGGAAGTCGTCCTGCGAGGCCCAGGGCACCTCGTCCAGGGCGGCAAAGGCGTCGAGGATCTCGGAGGTCCCGACCGCCACCCCCTCTTCCCGCAGCTCCTCGCAGAAGCCGAGCAGCTTCGCCGCCAGCCCGGGGGGCCCGGCTTCGGCCCGCGGCCCGTAGGGCGAGGCGCCCGCGCTCACCCTGGAGCCTGGGTCGGAGCGCCGGAGAGCTTCATGCCGACTCGCTCCGCGACCAGGTCGATGTCGGTGCGGTGCTTGACGATGATCGACATGGACTGCATGAAGGTCTCGTGGTCGATGTCCTCGGCGCCCATCAGAAGCAGGGTCCGCGCCCAGTCGATCGACTCGGCGATCGAGGGCGGCTTCTTCAGATCGAGCTCACGCACCATCCGCACGACCTCGACCAGGCGCCGGGTCAACGCCTCCGGCAGCTCGGGAGCGTGCAGGCGCACGATCTCCATCTCCCGCTCCAGCTCGGGGTAATCGAGCCAGAGATAGAGGCAGCGGCGCTTCAGCGCCTCGGTCAGCTCCCGCGAGTTGTTCGAGGTGAGGACGACCAGCGGCATCGTCGTCGCCGAGATCTGCCCCAGCTCGGGGATCGTGATCTGGAAGTCGGAGAGCAGCTCCAGCAGCATCGCCTCGAACTCCTGGTCGGTCTTGTCGATCTCGTCGATCAGCAAGACGACCGGGTCGGGGCTGGAGATCGCCCGCATCAACGGGCGCTGGAGCAGGAACTCCTCCGAGAAGATGTCCCCGTGCACCTCCTCCCAGCCCGACTCGCCGCCGGCCTGGATGCGGAGCAGCTGCTTGCGGTAGTTCCACTCATACAGCGCCTTTGCCTCGTCGAGCCCCTCGTAGCACTGGAGGCGGACCAGCTCGCGCTCCCCGGCCCGCGCCAGCGCCTTCGCCAGCTCCGTCTTGCCCACCCCCGCGGGGCCCTCGACCAGGACCGGCTTGCCCAGCCGCTGGGCGAGGAAGGAGACGAGCGCGGCGGGCTCGTCCGCGAGGTAGTCGGCGCGGGCGAGCGCTTCCTTCATCTCGGCCACCGAGGCCGGAGCGGGCACATCGACCATGGGCCGATGATAATTGCCGCCTTGCCCGACCTCGCGATCTCGCTCGCCTCCCTGCTGCCCCACAGCGCCACGCCCTACATCGCGCTCGCGATCGCCGGCTTCGCCGTCGGCATCCTCGGTCACCTCTCCGGGGCGCGGTGGCTGGTCGCGATCGGGGTGATCCTGATCTTCCTCGGCGCTCTGCTTCTGCCGCTCGCCCTCAACCTGACCGAGAGCACGCCCCCGGAGGTCGAGCGGCTGCGATAGCGGCGCAGCCGTTGCCGTACGATTCCCGCTCCCGATCAAGACTTCCCAGGAGGACCAACCGCCTTGAGCAGACTTCGACTGACCCTCGCCCTCGCCGTGCTGGTCGCGCTCGCGACCGCGCTCGCCTCGTGCGGCGGCAGCGACAAGAGCGACGAAGACCCCAAGGCGGTCATCGAGAAGGCGACACTGGCCGGGATCCAGAGCGCCGAGGTGGACCTCTCGCTTCAGGTCAAAGCGAGCGGGAAAGAAGGCGGCAACGTCGATGTGAGCCTCACCGGGCCGTTCTCCGACGAGGGCGACGGGCAGACCCCCCAGCTCGACATGGACGCCAAGGTGACCGGCAAGGTAAAAGGCGACGACGTCGACTTCGAAGGGGGCCTGGTCCTGCTGCCCAACAGCGCCTACGTCAACTACGAAGGGACCGAGTACGAAGTCGATCCGACCACCTACAGCTTCGTCGAATCGGCGCTGAAACAGGCGCAGCGGGGGAGTGGGGCGGAGGGCGGATCCACGACCCCGAGCGCCTGCAAGGAGGCCGCAGGCGATCTCAACCTAGCCTCCTTCGTCGCCAACCTGAAAAACGAGGGGACGGCCGAGGTCGGCGGAACCAGCACCACCAAGCTCAGCGGCGACCTCGACATCGCGGGCGCGCTGGACTCGCTGATTCAGCTGACCGAAGACCCGGCCTGCAAGTCTCAACTCGGCGCGACGGGTGCGGTTCCCCCGCGGTCTGAGCTGAACGAGGCCAAGCAGGAGGTGGGCAGGGCCGTGAAGACGGCGGACGTCGAGCTCTACGTCGGCGACGACGACATCGTGCGGCGGATCAAGGCCAAGCTCGACATCGCCCCGGAGGGCTCGGGCGACTCGCCGCAGAGGGTTCGCATCAAGCTCGACCTGACGCTCACCGGGGTCAACGAGGAGCAGGAGATCTCGGCTCCCGAGTCCGCCAGGCCGCTCAACGACCTCTTCGTGAAGCTGGGGGTCAACCCGCTCGAACTCGCCGGGGCACTCCAGGGTGGAGACCTGGGCGGCCTGCTCGAAGGCCTGAACGGCGATGTCGGCGGCCTCGGGGGTCTCGGTGGCGGCTCGGCCGGCGGAGGCGGCGGCTCGGCCGGCGGAGGCGGCGGAGGAGGCGGAGGCGGTGGGGGCGCCTCGGGCGGCCTGCAGTCCTACAGCGACTGCGTCAGGAGCGCGAGCTCGGCGGCGGACCTGCAGAAGTGCGCCGCGAAGCTGTAGCGGTCGCGAAGTGCCGGCACGGAAAGTGCGGCTTCGGCGGGAGGCCTCACCGTAGATGAACTTCCTGCTGCTGGCGATCAGCTTCGCGGTGATCCTCGCCGGGGCTCTGATGTTCACCAACGCGGTCGAGTGGCTGGGCCACCGGCTCAACATGGGCGAAGGCGCCGTCGGCAGCCTGCTTGCCGCCGTCGGCACCGCCATGCCGGAGACGTTGATCGCGGTCGTCGCGATCATCGTCGCCGCCGAGGGCTCCGAACAGGTGGCAATCGGGGCGATCGTCGGCGCCCCCTTCCTGCTCGCGACCCTGGCGATGGGGCTGGTCGGGCTCTTCGCCTTCCTATATCGGGGCCGTCGTAAACAGGGGGTGGAGCTGGCGGCCCACGGACCGACCCTGGAGCGGGACATCGTCTTCTTCCTGATCTTCTTCGCGGGTGGCCTCGCCCTCGCCTGGGGGGCGCCCGCCCCACTGCGGATCCCGCTGGGGGCCCTCTTCGTCCTCTCCTACGCGATCTACATCCGCCGCACCCTGCTCGGCAGCGGCGCGGTCCAGGAGCACCACACCCTCGACCCCCTGATCTTCGAGAGACGGCCCGAGTTCCGCCGCAACCCGAGCATCCTGCTCTCCGTGATCCAGCTCCTGGTCGGCCTGGGAGCGATGATCGGCGGCGCCCATCTCTTCGTCGAGGAGCTGCTCCACATCGCCGAGGACATCGGTGTCGAGCCGGTGGTCCTGGCGCTGATCCTCGCCCCGCTCGCAACCGAGTTGCCGGAGAAGGTCAACAGCTTCTTCTGGATCAGGGAGGGCAAGGACTCCCTGGCGCTCGGCAACATCACCGGGGCGATGGTCTTCCAGTCGACGATCCCGGTCGGGATCGGCCTGATGTTCACCGACTGGGAGCTCGGCTTCAACTCCTGGAGCTCGATCGTGCTCGGCCTGATCGGCGGCTTCTTCGCCTACGAGGCCCTGCATCGCCGGGGCCGCTTCGAGCTGCCCGTGGTGCTCGCCTGGTTCGCCCTCTACGTCGCCTACATCGTGGTGGTGGCGGCGGGCGCCTGATCGGCCTTCCGCCTCAGGCCGCCGAGAGCTCGCCGAGGGCCTCCAAGACGACGTCGTCGTGCGTCTTCGGCGAGATCTTGGGAAACACCCGCGTGATCTTCCCGTCGGGGTCGATCAGGAAGGTGGCGCGCTGCACGCCCCAGTACTTCTTCCCGTACATCGACTTCTCGACCCAGACGCCGTAGGTCTCCGCCACCGCGTGATCGGCGTCGGCGAGCAGCGTGAACCCGAGCTCGTGCTTGTCGGCGAACCTCCTCACCTCCTCGACGCTGTCGGGCGAGACGCCGAGCACCCGCGCCCCCGCCGCCTCGTAGTCGGCGCGGTGGTCGCGCACCCCGCAGGCCTGGACCGTGCAGCCGGGGGTGTCGGCGCGCGGGTAGAAGTACAGCACCACCGCTTCGCCCCGCAGGTCCGAGAGGGTCAGCTCCTCGCCGTCCTGGTCGGGCAGGGTGAAGTCGGGCGCCGCCTCTCCCGCCTCCGGCATCGGCTCAGTCCTCGCGCCCCGGCTCCTGGCCGTCCTCTTCGCCGTCCATCTCGTCGTCGCCCTGCTCGAGGGCGGTGGCCGACACGGACCCGCTCGCGCCCGCGTGGTAATGGGTCTGGAAGCTCTCCAGCGCCTCGTCACGGCGGTCCTCGTCGATCGGGACGTCGTCGGAGACCCGCACCCAGTCGACCCCCTCGTACTCCTCCATGTTGAAGACCTCTTGGTCGAGCGAGGTCGAGTCATCGACCACCACGATCACCTCGGTCTGGGGGTTGAAGTAGGTGCCCGGCTGCATCAGCAGCTCTTCCACCTCATAGACGTGCTCGTCGGTGCGGGCCATCAAGACGATCCTACGAGATTCGCGAGCTGTCGTTCGGTCTCGGCCTCGACGTCGAGCGGCGGCTCGCCGCGGCGCATGCGCCGTTCGTTGCGGGCGATCACGAGACGCCTGACTTCGGAGCGCAGCTCGGGGTCCTCGCCCGCAGGGTTGGCGCCCCCGGGCCCCTCGAGCAGCGACCGCAGCTCGGCCTCGACGTCGATCGGCGGCTCGCCCCTCCTGGCGCGGCGGTAGGCCTTCGCCTCCAGCATCTGGCGCGCCTCGGCCTCCTGCACGGCCCGGTCCACGGGCGGTGGGTCGGCGGTCGGCCGGGGCCGCGCCTCCTGCTCGATCGCGAAACGTCCTTTGCCCACCCCACGCCAGGCTTTGCCCGAGAGCGCGAAGCTGATCGCCGCGATGGGCAGAACGGCGAGCGTGATCAGCATCAGCACCGTGCCGCTTTCGACCTCGATGGCGATCGCCACTGGCATCCACCAACAAGAGTAAGCACCCCACCAAGCGACTCCCATCCGGTAGTCTAGAAGCTGGTTGACTGACCAGTCAATCGGGTAGGACTCCCACCGAGAAAAGGAGCTTGAGCAGTGGTTGACTTCGAGCTGACCGACGAGCAGAAGGATCTGCGCGAGCTGGCGCACAACTTCGCGGAGAAAGAGATCCGCACGGTGGCCTGGGAGTACGACAAGGACGGCACCTGGCCCCAGGACATAGTCGACAAGGCCTTCGAGGTCGGGTTGATGAACACCCACATCCCCGAGGTCTACGGCGGCCCGGGGCTCGACTACCTCTCCGGCTGCCTGATCGAGGAGGAGATGGGCTGGGGCTGCTCGGGGATCGGCACCTCTCTGATGGCCAACGGCCTCGCGGCCGCTCCCGTCACGCTGGGAGGCTCCGAGGAGATCAAGAAGGAGTACCTCGGCAGGCTGACGGAAGGCGGCAAGCTCGCCTCCTTCTGCCTCACCGAGCCGGACGCCGGCTCCGACGTCTCCGGGATGAAGACCCGCGCCGTCAAGAAGGGCGACAAGTACGTGATCAGCGGCTCCAAGTGCTTCATCACCAACGGCAGCTACGCCGACTGGTTCACCGTCTACGCGAAGACCGACCCTGAGGCCGGCCATCGCGGGATCAGCGCCTTCGTCGTCGACGCCGACCTCCCCGGGGTCACGGTCGACAAGAAGGAGGACAAGATGGGTCAGCGGGCCTCCAACACCGCGACCATCTCCTTCGACGAAGTGGAGATCCCCGCCGAGAACCTCCTCGCCGAGGAGAACAAGGGCTTCAAGCTGGCGATGATGACGCTTGACCGCACCCGCCCCGGCGTCTCGGCGATGGCGGTCGGGATCGGCCGCGCCGCCTTCGAGTACGCGGCCGAGTACTCCAAAGAACGGGTCCAGTT
>DASUUD010000232.1:0-5665 GCA_036374255.1 Solirubrobacterales bacterium
TCTGCGACACCGAGGCCTACGAAGCCCTCTCCGCCGGTCGGCCTCAGACGGATTACTTCCCCGCCTACCGGCGCCAGTAAGACCTGGCCGAGCAGATCAAGAACGCAGGGAGCGTGGCGTGCTCTGCACGCGAGCGACCGAGGACGCGGAGATGCGCAGGCCAGGTCTTACTGGGGTTCGGCGGGGGTGGGCCCTTTGAGTGCGAAGGCGTTGACGGGCTCGCCCCCGTAGCGTCCCCAGGTGGCCATGCCGAAGGCTCGGATCGCATCGAAGGTGGCCTGGCCTTTGAACTCGTCGCAGCCCAGCAGGTTGGTCCAGGTGCTGGCGGCAACCGCGTAGTCCATGTTGCTGTTGGGGAAGAGCAGCGTGCCGCCGTACATCGTGTCGTAGAGCCCCTTCATCGCGAGCTGGTCTTCCTCGGAGAGCTCAGGGGTGTAGTGGATCTGCATCCGCCCGTGCTCGAGAGAGTGGACGAGGTTGATTTCGTCCGGCATCTCCGCGTAGGCGCCGTCGGCCTGCTGGTAGGGCGGGATCACGTGATTGCCCGAGGTCGGCGGGTTGGTTTTGTAGTCGGGGGGCGAGGCGCTTCTGCCGATGTGGGTGTGACCCTCGTCTTCGAGCCCGAGGCGCAGGTCACAGCCGGCCATCCTCGCCGCTTTCTTGAGGTTCTTGACCTTGGCCGGCGGGGGCGCCGTTCCCTTGCGGCCGTCGGGCTCGAGGCCGTTGCTCGATCCGCTGCCCTGTTCGATATGGGCGAGCCCCTCGTCCTCCCCCCCGATCGAGGAGGCGACCACCGCGCCGATCCCGATCAGCACCACGAGGCCGACCGCGCCTGCGGCGCCGTAGGCCATCATCAGCCTCCTCCGGCCTGCCTTCGCGCGCGACGACTCGCGTTCTTCGCGGGCCTGGCGGAGGCGTTCCCTCTCTTCCTCTCGGCGGTTGGCCATCGGGCAGGAGAGTCTAGATGACGGCCTCGGTCCGCTCCCAGGGCATCGCCGCCCGCAGGGCGCCGAGGACGGCACGGGTCGCCGGCGCCCGGTTGAGCGCATAGAAGTGGATGCCGGGGGCCCCCCCGAGCAGAAGCTCCGCGCATTGCTGGGAGGCGTAGGCGATTCCCAGCTCGAACTCGGCCCGCTCGTCTCCTTCCGCAGCCTCGAACGCCCCTTCCAGGCGGGGAGGGATCGAGGCGTCGCAGAGATCGCAGATGCGTTTCGTCTGGGCGAAGCTCGCCACGGGGATGACTCCGGCGAGGATCGGCACGTCGATCCCCCGCTCCCGCGCCGCCGCGACGAAGTCGAAATAGACGCGGTTGTCGAAGAAGAGCTGCGTGATCAGGAAGGAGGCGCCGGCATCGACCTTCGTCTTCAGGTAGTTGAGGTCGGTCTCGAGGTCGGGGGCCTCCGGGTGCACCTCCGGGAAGCAGGCGCCGCCGATCGAGAAGTCCCAGCCGGCGCTGATGAAGGCTGCGAGCTCCGCGGCGCTGCCGAGTCCCCCCTCCGGCTGCGCGAAGTCCTTCTGGCCGCGGGGCGGGTCGCCCCGCAGGGCGAAGACGTTCTCGATTCCAGCATCGGAGATCCGGTCGAGGGTCTTCGCGAGGCCCTCGGTCGTCTCGCCGACGCAGCTCAGGTGGGCCATGGTTTCGAAGCCCAGGTCGTCCTTCAGCGCCCGGGTTATCTCGACGGTCCCCTCGCGGGTCGAGCCCCCCGCGCCGTACGTCACCGAGACGAAGTCGGGCTCCAGCTCGCGCAGAGAGCGGGCGGTGGCGAAGAGCTGGTCGGTCGCCTCCTCGCTCTTGGGCGGGAAGAACTCGACCGAGAAGACCGGCCGCTTCGAGGCGAGAATCTGGTCGATGCGCATCCGGGCAGCGTAGCCCGCCCCGCTCGGAAGCGGCGGAGGGCCGCCTGCGGCGCAACGGGCCCGGGCCCTCGCGTGATTTCCACGCAGTTTGCGGGAATCGCGTCAGCTCACCTCTAGCGCGGTGGGGGCGGGGGCGTTAGGTTCGCTCTGCGACCGGAAGAGAGAGGCCCCGCGGAAGCCAAGCGGGACACCATCTCGCAGGTGGCGCGAGCAGCTTCTACGTGCGAAGGCTACGCACGGGCAGGCTACGAACGCCACCGCCGGTCGCATTTTCGTTGAGCGGGCGGGCCCGAACCCCCGGGCCGGGATTGTTGTCCGACGCTCTGCCTAGCTTTGGGAGCGGTCAAGGAGTGCCTGCCCTCCCTGGCCGCGTGCACCGGGGCGCAACCCGGGGAGCAGGGCGTCGGTGGCGAAGCCCGGACAGGCGCCGCGACTAGCCTGCCCGCTCCCTACACTCTGACCGCCGTGGGCGAGAGCCTTCACTACGAGCGGGTGGGCGCGGCGTCGCTGCTGACGATCGACAGGCCGGAGCGGCGCAATGCGGTCAACCGCGCGACGGCGGAACTGTTCCGCGAGGGCCTGCGCGCCTTCGAGGCGGACGACGAGGCCCGCGTCCTGGTCCTCACCGGTGCCGGAGGGAAGGCGTTCTGCGCCGGTGCCGACCTGAAGGCGCTCGACCTCGAAGTCGACCATCCCGACGGCCCGATGGGCCCGACGCGGCTGACACCGTCGAAGCCCGCGATCGCGGCGATCGACGGATGGTGCCTGGCCGGCGGGGTCGAGCTGGCGCTCTGGTGCGACCTGCGGATCGCCACGCCGCAATCGACCTTCGGCCTCTTCGAGCGCCGCTGGGGGGTCCCCCTGGTGGATGGGGGAACCCAGCGGCTGCCCAGGGTGGTCGGCATGGGCCGGGCGCTCGAGATGATCCTGACGGGCCGCCCGGTCGGGGCCGAGGAGGCGCTGCGGATCGGCCTGGTCAACGAGCTCACCACGCCGGGCGGGCATCTGGAGCGAGCGCTGGAGCTGGCGGAACGGATCGCCTCCTTCCCCCAGGAGACGATGCTCGCCGACCGCCGCGCCGCGATCGAGGGGGCCGGCCTGCCGCTGGCCGAGGGGCTGGAGTTGGAGCACCGACTCGGCCGCGAGGTGCTCGAGGTCGCCGTCCGGGGCGCCGCGCGCTTCGCCGCCGGGGAGGGACGCCACGGCGGGGGGGTCTGAGGCCCCGCGTCAGCGGGGGGCAACGCGGCGCATCTCCTCCTCCGCCGCCTCGGGCCCGAGGTAGGGCATCAGCACCGCGAAGACGAGGTCGGGGAGGATCCGTTCGAGCTCGGGCCCCCGGCCGGCCCGCACCTCGTCGAAGATCATCGAGGTCGCGCCGCCGATCGCGAAGCGCGCCGTGTCGGGCGGCAGCTCCTCGCCCTGGCCGGAGTACTCGCGCCCTTCCTCGAGGAAGGGGGTGAACCGGGCCAGCGCCGCTCGGTAGCGCTCGCGCGCCCCCTCGCCGGCGCTCGTAACCTCGACCATCGCCATCCGGGCGATGTCCGACTCGGCGGAGAGCAGCTCGACCAGGGCGCGCAGTGCCGCCGCGATCCGGTCGGGCCAGGGCTCCCCGGTGGATGCCTCGAAGGCGCTCGTCACGTGAGCGACGAGGACGTCTATCACCGCGTCGTACGCCTCGAGGAAGCAGGCGTCCTTGTCCGGGAACATTTCGTGAAAGGTCGCCCGCGAGACGCCGGCCAGCTCGATCACGTCGGTGACCGTCGTCGCCTCGTAGCCTTTCGTCGCCGCCACTCTGACCATCGCCTCCCGCAGCCGCTCGCGCTGGGAGCGAACCGCGTATGCGTGGGGCAGGCCGCGGCGGCCACTGGATGCCGAGGGTGGATTCGGTGCCGATGGCGAATCCATTGGCTCCAGCGTAGGGCACAGACCCGAGACCTGTCCAACCCGCTTCCCGCGGGGGGCGGCCTGACCTGGAAGGGGGCCGTTCCGAGCGGCTCGGTGCCTACACTCCCCGATGATGAAGATCGGAATCGTGGGGCTGGGCTACGTCGGCCTGCCGCTCGCCGTGGCCTTCTCCGAGGCCGGCCACGAGGTGATCGGCCTGGACATCGATGCCCGCAAGGTCGAGGCGATCGCCGAGGGTCGCAGCTACGTCGAGGACGTTCCCGACTCGGCGCTGGAGCCGCTGGCGGAGAGGTTCCGGGCCACGGCCGACTACTCTGACCTGGGTGCCTGCGACGCGGTCGCGATCTGCGTCCCCACTCCCCTGACCAGCGCCCGCGAACCCGACCTCGCCGCGCTGATGGACGCGGCGAGCTCGCTGGCCAAGGAGTTGCGGCCGGGGCAGCTCGTCGTGCTCGAGTCGACCACTTACCCGGGAACGACTCGCGAGCGGTTGCTGCCGATCCTCGAGGAGTCGGGCCTCTCCGCCGGCTCCGACTTCCACCTCGCCTTCTCGCCGGAGCGGATCGACCCCGGGCGAAGGGACTACACGATCCGGACCACCCCGAAGCTGGTCGGCGGCGTCACCGAGGCATGCGCGGAGAGGGCACGCCGGCTGTACTCGCTGATCTGCGACGAGGTCGTGGTGCTGTCCAGTCCCGAGGCGGCAGAGCTGTCGAAGCTGCTGGAGAACATCTTCCGCTCCGTCAACATCGCCCTCGTCAACGAGCTCTCGCAGCTCTGCGACCGGCTCGGGATCGACGTCTGGGAGGTGATCGACGCGGCGGCGACCAAGCCGTTCGGCTTCATGCGGTTCGACCCCGGCCCGGGAATGGGCGGTCACTGCCTTCCCGTCGATCCCTTCTACCTCGGCTTCAAGGCGCGCGAACACGACTTCTACCCGGAGTTCATCGAGTTGGCCGGGAAGGTCAACCGGGCGCAGCCGGCCTTCTGCATCGACCGAATCGCCCGGGCCCTCAACGAGGCCGGCAAGCCGGTGCGCGGCTCGAAGCTGCTGATCCTCGGGGTCAGCTACAAGGCGGGGGTCGGGGACACGCGCGAGTCACCGGCGCTGAAGATCCTCAAGGGCCTGCGCGAGCTCGGCGGGGATGTCTCGTATCACGATCCCCACGTCCCCGAGCTCGTCGAGATGGGACTCTCCTCGAAGCCGCTGGCGGAGGCGCTCGAGAGCGCCGATCTCGCCGCGATCGTCACAGCGCATCCGGAGCTCGACTACCGGGAGGTCGTCTCCAGCGCTCCCCTCGTTGTCGACTTCCGCGGCGTCACCCGGGACGTCGAGTCGGCGAACCTGCTGCGGCTCTGAGGCTGCGAGTCCACCGCCGAGGGTGGCGTCCTTCGTGGTGAGACCAAATCTTTGGCCGCCCCGCTGGGTTACCGTTGAAAGAACCCACTAATCGGAGCGGAGGGGACTATGTTCCTAGGACGGGAAAGGAAGATGTCTGGGAGGCCTTCCCCGGCGATGATCGTCGCGGTGATCGCCCTGATCGTGTCGCTGGGCGGCTCCGCCGTCGCGGCGAAGAAGGGCAAGCTGCGACTGCCGAAGAACTCGGTCGGCCCGCGCCACCTGAAGGCGAAGTCGGTGAAGACCGGCAAGATCGCCAACAACGCGGTGAACGGCCGCAAGGTCGCCAACAACTCGCTGACCGGCGAGGACATCAACCTGGGCGCCCTGGGCACCGTGCCCTCGGCGGTGAGCGCCGCCCATGCCGGCAACGCCAACACGGTCGGCGGCCACGCCGCCGCCTGCCCGCCCGCCACGATCCTGATCCGCGGCGTCTGCTTTGACTCGGCCTCCAACCCCGTGGTGGGCTCGGTCAAGGCGGCGGCCGACGGCTGCGCGGCAAGG
>DASUUD010000233.1:0-2072 GCA_036374255.1 Solirubrobacterales bacterium
CGACCGACCAGCTCGCGGTGGAGGACCCGCTGGCCCAGGAGATGGGGATCCATCCCCAGCTCGCCGCGCTGGAGATGCTGCTCTATCCGAAGAGCGCCCAGGTGATCGCCAACACCGTGCTGCTCGCCCTGGGGACGATCGAGGTCGTTCCGCCCTCGTCGCCGCTGACCCTGTTCGTCTGGGGACCGAAGCGGGTGCTGCCGGTCCGGCTGACCGAGTTCAGCGTCACCGAGGAGGCACACGACCCCGCCCTCAACCCCATCCGAGCCAAGGTCTCACTCGGCATGCGGGTCCTCAGTTACTCTGACCTGCCGCTCACCAACCCGGGGTACGCCCTCGTCCTAGCGCACCTGATCGCCAAGGAGACGATGGCGGTGATCGGCTCGACCGGCGCGATCGGCGACGTCGTGGGAGGCGACGTCTCGCTCTAGCCATGTTCGACGAGCGCAGCAGATACGCGGACGTCGCCGAGGCGACCGTGACGCTGCCCGACGGCCGGGAGGTTGCCTACAAGCTGCGCCGCATCCTGCCGCCGTCGGCCTCCCTGCCTACGCTCAGCGAGGAGCGGGTCGGCGCCGCCGACCGCCTCGACCTGATCGCGGCGCGGGCCCTCGGCGATCCCGAGCAATTCTGGCGCATCTGCGATGCAAACGATGCCCTCGACCCCCGCAGCCTGATCGAGGAGGGACGCGCGCTGCGGATTCCGATGCCGGGTCCATGACCGTACTCGGCGTACACCTCACCCTGCTGATCGGCCCGACCGTCGCCGTGCCGGCCCCGCCGCCGCTCGCGGAAGCGATCGAGGAGGTCAAAGTCACCCACGCCGACGAGGGCCGGTCCGGCTTCCAGATCACCTTCCGCGACGGGCGCTCCGGGCCGGAGGGCCTGCTCGAGTACCCCCTCCTGACGCTGCCGCTTCTGCGGGCCTTCAACCGAGTGATCCTCGTCGCCACCTTCAACGTCAAGCCGCGGGTGATCATGGACGGGATCATCAGCCGCACCGAGCTCCAGCCGGGCGACGCCCCCGGCCAGGGGAAGGTGGTGGTCACCGGCGAGGACGTCTCGGTGATGATGGACCTGCACGAGCGTTCGGCCGAGCACCCCGCTCAGGACGAGACGATGATCGCCACCAAGATCATCCTCAGCTACGCGCAGTACGGGCTGATCCCCAAAGTGATCCCGCCGCCGTCGCTCGACCCACCGATCCCGATCGAGCGCACGCCCGTCCAGCAGGGCACCGACCTCGACTACATGGAGGAGATGGGCCGCCGCCACGGCTACGTCTTCTACGTGGTCCCCGGCCCGGTCCCCTTCGCCAACACCGCCTATTGGGGGCCGCCGATCCGGGTCGGCCTCCCTCAGCGCGCGATCACGGTGAACATGGGCGGCGAGACCAACGCCAGCCTCGGCTCCTTCCAGACGGACGCTCTCGGGCCGACCACGGTGGAGGGCTCCGTCCAGGACCGCACCACGGACAGCGCGATCCCGGTCCGCACGATGGGCCCGCTACGCCCTGCGCTCGCTACCCAGCCCGCCTGGCTCGTGAACCAGCCCAACACGCGCAAAGCCCAGTTCAGGGAGTCGGGCCTCAGCGCTGTGCAGGCATACAGCCGCGCCCAGGGGCAGACCGAGGCGGCGGCCGACGCGGTGACGGTGGAGGGGGAGCTCGACAGCGGCCGCTACGGCGACCTGCTCCAGGCGCGGGCGCTGGTCGGCGTACGCGGGGCCGGCTACCAGCACGACGGCTTCTGGTACGTGAAGCGCGTTTCCCACGAGATCCGCCCCGGCTCCTACAAACAGGCCTTCACCCTGAGCCGCGAGGGACACGGGTCCACGACACCGGCGGTGATCCCATGAGCAGCTACTTCGGCAAGTACCGGGGCACGGTCGAACAGAACCTCGATCCGCTGCAACAGGGGCGCCTCCAGGTGAAGGTGCCGGCGGTGCTCGGCGACGGAACGCTCAGCTGGGCTATGCCCTGCGTCCCTTACGCGGGCAGCCAGGTCGGCTTCTACGCGGTGCCGCCGATCGGGGCGAACGTCTGGGTCGAGTTCGAGGGAGGCGACCCGGAC
>DASUUD010000234.1:0-9851 GCA_036374255.1 Solirubrobacterales bacterium
ACCTGCTCCTCCTCCACAACCCCGACCGGATCGGCTACTCGAGCGAGACGGTCTGGGACGGCATGGAGGCACTGCGCACGGCGGGGCTGACCGCGCAGATCGGCGTCGCGCCCGGGCCGGCAAACGGCTTCACCCTCGACCTGATCTCCTGCATCGAGCGCTTCGGTGAGCGGATCGACTGGGCGATGATCATCCTCAACCCGTTCGAGCCCTGGCCCGGCGAGCTCTGCCTCGACGCGGCGGCACGCCACGGGGTGAAGGTGATCACGAGGGTCGTCGACTACGGCGGCATCTTCTGGGGCGACATGCGCCCCGGGATGGAGCTGGCGCAGTACGACCACCGCGCCTTCCGCCCCGAGGGCTGGATCGAGTCGGGACTGGAGAAGCTGGAGCGGGTCGCGCCGATCGGCGAGCGGGCCGGGCTGAGCACGATCCAGCTCGCCTGCCAGTGGAACCTCGCCCACCCCGCGGTCGAGTCCGTTGTGCCGACGCTGATCCAGGAGGCGGGCCCCGGAGCGCGGCCGATCGAGGAGAAGCGGGCTGACCTGGCGGCGCTGCCGGCCGAGCAGCGCCTCTCCGCCGAGGACGTGGCGGCGATCCGCGAGATCGGCGACAACACCGGCTGCATGGCGCTGAAGGGCGCCAGCCCCGGCTTCGAGGGCGAGGAACGCCCCGACAGCTGGGCCCTCGACGGGGAGCTGGCCGCGGTCGGCGCCCGCTGGGGGATTGACCCCGAGCGCGACCTCGTCGCCGCCTGAGCGGCGGCGGGACGCAACCCGGCCCGAGTCCCGCGGGCGAACCCGCGCAGCGCCCCCGATTGCGTGGCTAATGGGGCAACCGGGCGGTTTTTTCCGTGTTTGCAGGGGTAGCTGCAATGAACGCGCCCCGCCGGGGCGCGATGTCCCGCAAGAACCGACGAGACGCACCGCGGGACGCTGTGCAAACCATCGATCCACAAGGGGGGATCGACGTGTCAACCAAGCCCGAAGCCATGCCGAGGGCCCTCTTCCTCGCGCTGGCGATGGCACTCACCGCGACGCTTCTGGCCGCGCAGGCGGCCTCCGCCGCCTTCCCGGGCGGCAACGGCAGGATCGCCTACAGCAGCAACGGAGACGGCGACTACGACATCTACATGGTCGGCGCTGGGGGGATCAGCAACCTGACCCCGGGCTCGTCCTTCTCCGATCGCGCTCCGGCGGTCTCTGCCGACGGAAAACGGATCGCCTTCCAGAGCAACCGCGACGGAAACCTGGAGATCTACGTGATGAATGCCGATGGCTCCGGACAGACGCGGCTGACCGCCAATCCCGCGGTGGACACCGACCCGGCTTTCTCGCCGGACGGCAAACGGATCGTCTTCTCCAGCAATCGCGACGGCAACTCGGAGATCTACGCGATGAACGCGAATGGCAGCGGACAGGTGAGGCTGACCGCCGCGCCCATGCCCGACACGGAACCGACATTCAACCCGAGCGGTGATCGGATCTTCTTCGTCAGCGAGCGCGACGGCAACGCCGAGCTGTACGCGATGAACGCAGACGGCAACGCGGAGGTCCGGCTCACCGTAGACGCGGCCGCCGATCTGGGCCCCTCCGTCTCCCCCGACGGGCAGGCGATCGCCTTCAGCAGCGACCGCGACGGCGATGCCGAGATTTACGTGATGCAGGTCGCCAATCCCGCGGCCGCCCCCATCCCGCTCACCTCCCACCCGGCTGCCGACACCGCGCCGGCATTCTCTCCCGACGGTGAGAAAATCGCCTTCCAGAGCGATCGTGGCGTCACGGAGGACGTCCTCACGATGGAGAGCGACGGGACCGACGCCGTGCACATGGTCAGCAGCCCCGGCGTCGACGAGCTGCCCGACTGGTCGGTCTCCACCCTGATGTGCGGGCGCCAGCAGGTGACAATTCTCGGAACCCCCGAGAACGACAGGCTGGTCGGGACGCCCGGTGACGACGTGATCATCGGCCTCGACGGGGCCGACCGGATCATCGGCGGGGCCGGCGACGACATCGTCTGCTCGGGCAAAGGGACCGACGTGATCACCGCGGGCGGCGGGGCCGACCTGCTGATCTCCCGCGCCGACGGCGACGTGGTCCGCGGCCGCAACGGCAACGACCGGATCTACGGCGGTCCCGGCAACGACGTCCTCGACGGTGGGCGCGGCGCGGACGGGCTGTGGGGCGTCTCCGACAACGACGTGCTGTTCGGGCGCAGCGGCAGGGACTTCCTCAACGGAGGCCCCGGCCGCGACTTCTGCAACGGCGCCCGCGGCACCGACCGCGGCAAGCTCTGCGAGAGGGCGATCTCCATTCCGTGATCGATCCCCTTGACAGGAGGCGTTCCGACCTGTCCACTAGGGATTAGGCAGACCGCATTGCAAAGCCGAATTTGGCATCCTAGTTGGCGATGTCAGCACTGCCTGGGGATGAGCTTCACGAGCTAGCCGAACGCCAGGATCCCCGGCTCCTCAGGGCGCTTGACGCCGTCGCTCCCGGCGGGGCGCTGCGCGAGGGCCTCGACAACATCGTCCACGCCAGCAGCGGCGGCCTGATCGTGGTCGGCGAGCCGAGCGAGATCTCCCACCTGATCTCGGGCGGGATCGAGCTCGACATCGACTACACGCCGGCGATGCTCTACCAGGTCGCGAAGATGGACGGGGCGATCGTCCTCAACCCCGAGGCGACCAAGATCATCTGGGCCAACGTGCAGCTGATGCCGGACCCGACGATCCTCTCCAGCGAGACCGGCACTCGCCACCGCACCGCCGAGCGCGTCTCAAAGCAGACCGACGCCCTGGTGATCGCCATCTCACAGCGCCGTGACGTCGTCTCCCTCTACGTGGACGGCACCAAGTACATCCTCCAGGAGATCCCCAACGTGCTCGCCAAGGCGAACCAGGGGCTGGCGACCCTGGAGAAGTACCGCGAGCGGCTCGACCAGGTCTCGATCAGGCTGACGGTGCTGGAGTTCGAGGGCGGCGGCGTTCTCTACGACGCGCTGACGGTCCTCCAGCGGGCCGAGCTGGTGACCCGGATGGCGGTTGAGGTGGAGCGCTACATCGTCGAGCTGGGCACCGAGGGGCGACTGATCGAGATGCAGCTCGAGGAGACGATGGTCGGGGTGGCGACCGAAAAGACCGCGCTGATCCGCGACTACTCGGTCGAGGACTCCGAGCAGAACCTGGCGACGGTGCAGCAGTCGCTGGCCCGGATGCCGCACGAGGACGTGCTCGACTTCGGCCGGCTCGCCGAGCTGCTCGGCTACGACCGCAAGCTCAACACCCTCGACTTCCGCGTCGCGCCGCGGGGCTACCGCGTGCTCGGCCGCATTCCCCGCATCCCCAAGCTTGTCGTCCAGAAAATCATCCAGGACCTCGGAAGCCTGGAGGAGGTCCTGGCGGCCTCCGACGCCGACCTCGAGGCCGTCGATGGAGTCGGCCCGACCCGGGCCAAGGACATCCGCGAGGGCCTGCGGAGGCTTCAGGAGAGCGATCTGGTCGAACGGTTCTTACACAGTTGACGGCGCGATACGAGCCGTCGTGAATGGAAAGGAGCAAGCGATTCCCGAGCTAGAAGAGGCCATCGAGACCGGCGCCGACGACGTGGACGGCGTTTACGTCTGCGACTTCGAGGAGGGGGACAAGGTCGTCTACCCCCACCACGGAGCGGGCCTGGTGATGAAGAAAGAAACGCGTGAGCTGATGGGGGAGGAGCGCGAATACCTGACGATCAAAATCCTCCATAACGAGCTCACCGTGATGGTTCCGTGCGAGAACGCCGGCAAGGCAGGGTTGCGGCGCGTGATCGACGAGGAAGAAATCAAGAAGGTCACCGACGTCCTCACCGACGACGTGTCTGAGATGCCGAAGAACTGGAACCGGCGCTTCAAGTACAACCGCGAGAAGATCAAGACGGGCGACGTGTTCGAGCTCGCCGAGGTGGTCCGCAACCTCGCGATTCGCGAGATGGAAAAGGGCCTCTCCACCGGCGAGAAGCAGATGTACACGCGCGCCAAGAAGATCCTCGCGTCTGAGTTCATGTACGCCCTCGACAAGGACGAGGAGGGCGCGGAGGAGTACCTGGACGGCCTGCTGGAGGCGCGCTTCGCCGCCACCGCGTAGTCCAGTAACAGCGGTCATCGCCGCCGCCGGCTCCGGACAGCGACTCGGGGCCGGCGGCCCGAAGGCCTTCGTGCCGGTCGCCGGCAGGCCGATGGTCGAGTGGTCGATCGAGGCCTTCCGGGCGTCCGAGCAGGTGCGCTCGATCGTCGTCGCCTGCCCGCCTGGGCACGTCCACGAGCTGGGCGGCGGCGACCTCGCCGTGGTCGAGGGCGGCGAAACCCGGGCGCAGTCCGTCGCCAACGCGCTCGAGGCGGTGGGAACTGAGCTCGTCGCGATCCACGACGCGGCGCGCCCGCTGCTGACACCGCAGCTGGTCGACGACGTGATTTCCACCCTGGTCGGGGACGAGGAGGCCGCCGGGGCGATCGCCGCCGCGCCCGTCACCGACACGATCAAGCGGGCTGCCGAGAGCGAGGCCGGATCAGCCTCGCCCTCCGAGGCCCCGGCCGAATCGGGAGCGGCGGCCGCGCGTGCTCCCTTGACCACCGATGAGGTGGCAAATGGAGCACGCGTCGTTCAGGAGACGGTCGATCGCGGCCGGCTGTGGGCGGCGCAGACTCCGCAGGTGTTCCGGACCGAGGCGCTGCGCGGCGCGCTGGAGGCCGGCCCCGAGAGGGCCCCGGCCGCGACCGACGAGGCGATGCTGGTCGAGCGGGCGGGTGGAAGGGTGCTGATCCATCCCGGACCCCCGGAGAACATCAAGGTGACGACGCCGACCGACCTGCGCTTCGCCGAGCTACTACTGGCCGACCGCACCGGATAGGCGGGGCCCCGCATTCGTCTCTGGCCGCCCCGGTCGCGGCTGCATTCGAGCTGGCGCTGAGCTGCCCCGCGCATCCCCGGATGCCGGACGCCCGCGGCCATGGCATGGCCGCGCATCCCCGGACGCCCGCGGCCTGCCGCGGAAAACCGTTTGCCGCCTACCGATCTGGGTAAGATCCAAATGACACATAGGGAGAAGAGGAGATCCCTCGGCTCCCCTCGCCATAGGCGCGGCTCCCCGGAGATCCCGGAGTCGCGGAAACCTGCCAGGTGGAGGCGATCCCGAAGCCCGGCCAGAACCGAGAGGCGAAGAGAATGACGCTCAGCGACGTGAGCGCGGTAGGCGATGCAACCGCTCCAGCCGACGGTGCGCTGCTGACCCGTGAGGATCGCGCACAGCTGTTCCGTTACCTGACGATGATGCGGGCTGCCGAGGAGCGCGGCCTCGCTCTCTACAGGCAGGGCAAGGTCCCCGGATCCTTCTATGACGGCCGGGGACAGGAGGCGATCTCGGTCGGGGCGGCGTTCGCGCTCGGCCCGCGCGACCGGATGTGCATTCTGCACCGGGACCTCGGGGCGCATTTCGTGCGCGGGGTGACCCCGGACCGATACCTCGCCAACTACATGGGCCGGTCCGGCGGCGTGACCGGCGGCAAGGACGGCAACATGCATTTCGGCGACCGCAGGCTTGGTTGCGTCGGCATGGTCTCGATGCTGCCCGACATGGCGCAGGTCGCCAACGGGATGGCCCTTGCCTTCAAAATGCGGGGCGAGCCGCGCGTGGCGATGACGTTCTTCGGCGAGGGCTCGACCGCCCACGGGCAGTGGCACGAGGCGATGAACTTCGCCGGCATCCACCGTCTGCCGATCGTCTTCATCCTCGAGAACAACCGGTTCGCCTACTCGACGCCCAACGAGCTCGAGTTCGCGGTGGACCCGGTCGAGCGGGCCGCAGGCTACGGCTTCCCGGGAGTCAGCGTCGACGGCAACGACGTCGAGGCGGTGTTCGAGGCTGCGCAGCCCGCCGTCGAGCGGGCCCGCGGCGGCGAGGGACCGACCCTGATCGAGTGCCACACGATGCGCATGCATGGGCACGGCGCCCACGACGACATGAGCTATGTGCCCGACGGGATGCTCGAGGAGTGGGAGAAGCGCGACCCGATCGAGCGCTATGCGGCGCGGCTCGTCTCCGAGTTCGGCTTCGCCGAGGCGGAGGTCGAGGAGATTCGCGAGCGGGTTCGCTCCTACGTCGCCGACTGCGCGGAGAAGGCTCTCGCGTACCCGATGCCGGAACCCGCAATCGCGACCGAGGGCGTCTTCGCCGAGCGGTGGGAGCCGCTGGGCGATGGGGAGGCGCCGTGGACCGCATGGGAGGAGACCGCCAGATGGCCGAGATGACGTATCTCGAGGCGATCTCCGACGCGCTGCGAACGGAGATGCGCCGTGACGAGTCGGTGTTCTGCCTCGGCGAGGACATCGGCGCCTTCGGCGGCGCCTTCAAGGTGACTGACGGATTCGCCGAGGAGTTCGGCGCCGACCGGGTCCTCGACACGCCGCTGGCCGAGAACATGATCGTCGGCGCGGCGACCGGAGCTGCGATCGAGGGCATGCGCCCGGTCTGTGAGATGCAGTTCGCCGATTTCATCTCCTGCGGCTTCGATCAGCTGGTCAACGTCGCGGCGAAGCTCCACTACCGACAGGGGGTCGCGGTGCCGATCGTCGTGCGGCTACCCTCGGGCGGCGGCTTCTCCGGGGGGCCCTTCCACTCCCAGAACCCCGAGGCGTGGTTCCTCCAGGCGCCGGGGCTGAAGGTTCTGACGCCAGCCACCGCAGAGGACGCCAAGGGGCTGCTGGCGAGCGCGATTCGCGATCCCAACCCGGTCTGCTACCTCGAGCACAAGGGCCTCTATCGCCACGTGCGGGGGGAGGTGCCGGAGGGAGAGCACACGGTGCCGATCGGCAAGGCGCGGGTGGCCCGCGAGGGCTCAGAGATGACGGTGATCGCCTACGGCTCCTCCGTTCATCTCGCCCTCCAGGCCGCCGAGCAGCTCGACGAGGACATCGAGGTCATCGATCTGCGAAGCCTCTGCCCGCTCGACAGCGAGGCGATCCTCGCCGGCGCGCGAAAGACCGGCAAGGTGCTGGTTGCCCACGAGGCGACCCGAACCTGCGGCGTCGGCGCCGAGGTGGCGGCGCTGATCGGCGAGGAGGCGTTCGAAGACCTCGACGCCCCGATTCGTCGCCTCACCACGCCGGATGTTCCGATCCCGTTCAGCCCACCGCTCGAGCAGGCGGTGCTGCCCCAGCTCGAGGACATGAAGGAGGCGTGCCGTGAGCTCCTCGCGTACTGAGAGCGGGATCGTCGAGGTCTCGATGCCGCAGATGGGCATTTCGGTCGCGGAGGGGACGATCCTCGAGTGGCGCAAGCGCCCGGGCGACTGGGTCGAGGCGGACGAGACGATCTGCGACGTCAGCACCGACAAGGTGGACGTCGAGATTCCCGCGCCCACTTCCGGGCGCCTCGAGCGGATCCTGATCGAGCCCGGCGAGACGGTCTCGGTGGGCACCGTGATCGCCGAGCTCGACACCGTCGCGGCGCCGGGCGAGGCGCACCCGGAGGAGTCGCGGCCTGAGCGGCCCGAGCGGTCCGAGGAGTCCCGGCCCGAGCGGTCCGAGCGGCCCGAGGAGTCGCGGCCCGAGCTGTCCGAGCGGTCGTCAGAGCCGTCCGCCGATCCCGCGTCAGCCGCGGGAGAGGCGCCGGAGGTGGACCGCTCGAAGTTCTACTCGCCTGTGGTTCGCAGGATCGCTGAGGAGCGTGGGATCGATCTCGAACAGGTCGAGGGCACCGGCGTCGGCGGGCGCGTGCGGAAGGCGGACCTGAGCGCTTTCCTGAAGAACGGCGGGGCTGAGGAGGTGCGGGACGAGCGGCCGCTGCACATCGAGTCGCCGTATGAGCCGGGGCAGGCTGTCTCGGCCGAGGAGCTGATCGGGCCCACCCGGCGCGAGCGGATGTCGCCGATGCGGGCGCAGATTGCCCGCCACATGCTCGATAGCCGCCTCTCCTCGGCGCACTGCACGACGATCGTCGAGGTCGACTTCTCGCGCATCGCCCGCCGGCGGCGGGAGCTGCGCGAGGCGATGGCTCGCCGCGGCGTCAACCTCACTTACCTCGCCTTCGTCGCCAGGGAGGCAGTTGCGGCCCTGGAGCGGCATCCGATCCTCAACGCCTCGATCGACGGAGACGAGATCGTCTACCACGACGAGGTCAACCTCGGCATCGCCGTCGCCCTCGAGGACGGCCTGATCGTGCCGGTGATCCGGCGGGCGCAACGGATCAGCCTCGAGGGCCTGGCGGCTGCGATCGGCGACCTGGCGACTCGCGCGCGCGAGAAAGGGCTGCATCCCGACGAGGTTCAGGGAGGGACGTTCACGATCACCAACCCCGGCCAGTTCGGGGCGGTGCTCGCGACGCCGATCATCAACCAGCCCCAGGTCGCGATCCTCGACCTGGAGGCGATCGTCAAGCGGCCGGTCGTCCTCGAGCGCGACGGAGAAGAGACGATCGCGATCCGCCCGATGTCCTACCTCTGCATGTCCTGGGACCACCGGGCGCTCGACGGTGCCGAGGCGGCGCGGAGCCTTGCCGGGATGAAGGAGGCCCTGGAGGAAGGGGGTTCGGAGTGAGGCGCTCGCTGAACGAGCCCATTTCCGACAAGCGGCTCACGGCTGCGACATCCGGCCATGAGGACCTGCGGGTCGTCTCCGGACACCGCAGCGGGGCCACGATCGCGATAGCCGTTCATTCCACCGCCCTCGGCCCTGCCCTCGGAGGGGTGCGGATGTGGCGCTATGACACCGCGGCGGATGGCGTCGCAGACGTCCTGCGGCTGGCGCGGGCCATGACCTACAAGGCCGCCGCCGCCGGGCTCGACCTCGGGGGCGGCAAGGGTGTGATCTGCGCTCCGGTGGAGCGTCCGGTGGGCGAGCTGCGCCGCCGGTTGCTGCTCGACTTCGGCGACGCGGTCGAGTCGCTCGAGGGGCGCTACGTAACCGCCGAGGACGTGGGCACCGGGGCGGACGACATGGTCGTGATCGCCGAGCGGACCGCACATGTCGTGGGCCTGCCGGCCGAGCGCGGTGGCAGCGGAGATCCGAGCCCAGTCACCGCGCGTGGGGTCTTGGCGGCGATCGGTGCATCCCTCGAGCATCGCTTCGGCGACGCGTCGGTGCACGGGCGCCGGGTCTGCGTGGTCGGGGTCGGCAACGTCGGCAGCCGGCTGGCGCGAATGCTCGCCGCCGCCGGCGCGGATCTCGCCATCTCGGACATCGACCCCGCGCGCAGGGCGCTCGCGATGGAGCTCGGGGCCGACTGGGTCGATCCTGAGGAGGCGATCACCGCCGACTGCGACGTGCTCGCCCCCTGCGCGCTCGGCGGCGCGATCGACGTCGCCACGGTGGAGCGGCTTCGCTGCGGGATCGTGTGCGGCTCCGCCAACAACGTGCTTTCCGAGGAGGGGCTGGCGAACGCGCTGGCGCGACGCGGAATCCTCTACGCGCCCGACTTCATCGCCAATGCCGGCGGCCTGATCAACGTCTACGCGGAGCTGCACGACCTGGACGGCGAAGAGGCTCTGGACCTCGTTGACGGGATCGGCTCGACCGTCCGCCGGATCCTCGAGGCGGCCGACCGGCGGGGAGTGACGCCGCTCGTGGCGGCCCAGGCGCAGGCACGCGAGCGCCTGCGGGGAGCGACGGTCGCCGCCGCCTAGAGGGGCAACGATCGATCTCCCGGGGCTGCTTCGGATAGCCGGGCCCCGGGCCGTCGGGGCGGCGAATCTCTCAGCGCAGCAGCACCCAGACCAGGGCGGCGGCGAAGCAGATCTGGCCGACCCCGAGTGCCACGCCGAGGTTGGCGGCGCCGAGCAGCCCCGCGAGAGCGGCGCCGGCGGCGAACGCGCCCACGAGA
>DASUUD010000235.1:0-2395 GCA_036374255.1 Solirubrobacterales bacterium
CATCAGCGCCCTCGAGCGCGGCCTCGCGAAGCCGTCGATGGCGGCGCTGACCTTCATCGCCGAGCGCCTCGGCGTGGCCGTGCCCGACCTTGTCGCCGAGGAGCGGCCGACCGTGAGGCGGCTCGAGGCGGATCTATTGTCGGCGTCCGGTGGCTACCAGGAGGCGCTGGACCAGTACGACGACCTGCTCGAAATCGCCGGTGACGATCGGCGAAACCGGGCGGAGTTGCTGCGGGGTCGATCGGAGGCGCTGTGCCGGCTCGACCGCGGGCCCGAGGCCATCCGCTCGGCATCGGAGGCCGCCGAGCTCTTCGACTCGATCGGCGCTCCGGCCGATGCTGCGTGGGCTCGGTACTGGCTCGCCTTCGGGCAGTACCAGTCCGATAACCCGGCCGAGGCGCGAGACATCCTCCTGCAGCTGCTGGCGCAGGAGCGCTCCGGCCTATCGATTGCGCCCGACTTCCGGTTCCGCCTGCTCACGGCGCTGGGGAACGTCGAGACATGGGACGGCCACTCCGCGCGCGGGCTGACCTACATGGAGGAGGCGCACACGCTGCTCGGTGGCGCTTCGCTTCGGCAGCGGGCGGGCTTCCTGTCCGCGCTCTCGCTCCAGTACCGGCGGGTGGGAGACCTCGAGCGGTCGCTGCGGACGGGTTACGAGAGCCTGGCGCTCTACCGGGCCTCCGAGGCCGAGCGTGAGGAGGCCGCCCTCGAGAACAACCTGGCTCTCACCTTCCTCGAGCTGGGGAACCATGCGCGAGCCGCCGAGCACCTCAGGCGGGCACGCGAGCTGGCCGAGTTGCACGAGGACGGCCGGTTGCTCTCCGAGGTGACCGAAGCCGAGGCCCGGCTGGCGTTCCATCGTGGCGACGACTCGGTCGCGACGGAGCGGGCGCTGGAGGCGATCACCGCCGCCGAGTCCGGTGGTTCGTACCATGCGGCCGTCGGCGCTCACCTCACGCTTGCGCGCATCGCAAGCCGTCAGGATGATCGAGAGCGGACGGAGGCCGAGTTCGAGGCGGCGACTGCGCTGCTACGCGACCATCGCGCACCCTCGCACCTCCGCGACGTCCTGGCGGAGTGGGCCGACATCCGGTCGCGGTGGGGCGACCTTGCCGGGGCGAACGCGCTCTATGCGGAGGCGCTCGGCCGGACATCTTCAGCCTCTGCCTGATCCTGCGGGTGGGCACGGCCGGTGAGCACTACCGGCTGGAGATCAGAACTGCCGAATCGGTTATCGCGGGAATGGCGGCTGGCTGTCGGCCAGAGCTGCTGCCGCGGTCAGCAGCGTGAGAAGGGCGGAGAGCGACAGGGAGACCAGGTACGAGCGGAATCGGCGCATTTGAGGGTCCCTTTCCGCTCATCGGCCGGCCCCACCCGGAGTCCGCCGATGGTACTGTCCGATGGCCGGGCCATCAAGTATTATCAAGCCTCCAGCGGGGGGCTGCGACTACGGAGCTCAGGGACATCCACCAGCATCGACTCCAGCCGGCTTCTCAGGGCCCGGCACGACACGAGGTTGTCCGCCTGATGGCCGATCCCGCCGGCGGCGAGCGTGGGCACGCGCACGTGACCGGCCTCGAGACCGCCTCAGAGGACGGAACGCGACGCTGGAGCCTGGTGGAGTTCGTCCGGGCCGTGCGCCTCGGCGAGCGGTTCTACCTGCGCGAGGGATCGGCCACCCTGGAGGTCGACCCTACCGTCTGCGAGCGCTGCACCCGCGTCACGATCGCCGCCAACGCTTCATCGCGGGACGGCTGACGCCGGTTGCGTCGGCGGTTACGCCGGTCGGCGGATCTCCGCGCTGACCCCCAGCAGCCGCGGGTCCGCCATCAGCGCGGTCGCGGCGCGCTCGCCTAGCGTCGCCAGCGACGCGGCCAGGGCGACCCGGGCCGTCGCGCCGATTCCGACCTCGGGGTCGCCGCCGTGCTCCGCGACCGCCAGCCAACGATCGCCGAGCTGTCGGAGCCGGATCTCGACGTCGAGGTTGAGCTCATGCGACGCGAGGCGGAAGTTGGCGCTGACGAGCCGCGGGTGGTGTTGATCCATGGCCGAATCGTTGCCACCGAACGCGACAGCTCGGGAGTCGCGAACGGGCATCGGCCCGTCACGTGCCGCACGGCGGTTGTCATGGCGATGGTCGAGACGCCGGGTCGCGGTCCTCGAGCTCCCAGGCACCCGCTCCACCACCTCGACCTCCCGCTGATGCGCGAAGGCATCGGCCAATCCGCCCGGCCGGTCCGTAGCGGCCGCCACGACGCGGCGCTATTCCCGATCTCGAGGATCACCCGCAGCGCATCGGTCATGCCGGAGAGCCTACGCGCTCGCGCGACGCGGGTTGGTAGCATCGGTCCATGGGTCGAGGCTTGCCGACTGGTGCCGATGGCACGCGCCG
>DASUUD010000236.1:0-2369 GCA_036374255.1 Solirubrobacterales bacterium
AGCTCCAACACGTCGAGGAGGCTCTCGGAGCTGTCGAGGCATCCGTATCGCTGAATCAGGCCGTCGGCACGGACGGAGACGGCGAGCTCGGCGACCTGTTCGCCGACCCGGAGGCCGCCGACCCGGCTGAGGAGGCGGGTGACACGCTCCGCCGGCAGGCGGTGCGGTCGGCCCTCGCGGCGCTCCCCGAGCTCGAGCGGCGGGTGCTCGAGCTTCGCTTCGGCTTCGACGGCGAGCAGCGCCCGCTCGAGGCGATCGAGCGCGAGCTCGGGATCTCGCGGGAGCGGGTGCGCAGGCTCGAGCGCGACGCCTTCGCGCGGCTCGAGACCGAGCTCGAGGCGGCGATCGGCGCCGAGACGGACGAGCTCGCCCGCTCCGCCTGACGATCACGCGTTCCGGACGCGCCGTCCGCGCATAGGAGCGCACGTTTTCGGGTATCGCGCTCATGACCAGCGACGGAACGGAGAGGAGCGCAGACCATGATCACCCTGGGCGTCATCTGCCTGATCCTGGGCCTGATCCTCGGCATCGGGATCCTCTGGACGATCGGGCTCATCCTCATCGCGGTCGGGATCATCCTCGCGGTGCTCGGGATGATGGACCGCGCGATCGGCCCGCGCCGCCACTACTACTGACCCAGCTGCCGCACAGACCGGTGGACCGTCTGGGGCCGCTTCGGCGGCTCCTCGACCTGCGAATGGAGCTAGCCGGACTCGAACCGGCGACCTCCTGGGTGCAATGCCGGAGCAAGGGGTGGACTGTACTGACGCCGCGCTCCGATTCGGCTCTGCGAGCGCGATCCGGTCGGTGTCACGACTGGCGCGTAGGACGCTGCTCGACACCGCTACTTGCCACGGCCTTGCCACGGGGGAGGGGTGCTCAACGGCAGAACACCCCTCCCCCGGCGTCTGAACGTCGTTACGCGGGCGTCAACTGTGCCGCGAACTCCTTGAGGCTGACGATCCCCTCCTGCTCGAGAGTCAGCAGCCGGTCGTAGTAGATGCGGGCGCTCTTGATCTTGCCGTCGCGGACCTCCGCGAGCCACACGTACGGGCTGTCGATCGACTTGCCCGTCGGCGGCATCTCGATGTCGGGGCCGTGGAAGCTGCCTGTGTGAGTCCCGGTAAACCGGCCCTCGAAACAGATCCAGGTGCCGTCAGTGAAGGTCAGCGTCTCCTTGATCTGGGTGTCCGGATAGGCCTCCGCCCAGACGTCGAAGAAGCCCTTGCCGAACTTCTCCCGGCCGATCAGGTCGTAGCCCATAGCTGCGTCCGTGAACCTGACCTTCTCGTCGAACAGCGCGAGATAGCCCTCCCGATCGTGCGCGTTCCACCGCTCGACCGCCTCCCGTTCGATGCTCATCACGTCCTGCACGGTTCCACCCCCTTTCGCAAGGACGACCATGTGACGATTACCGCGGCACAAACGACTGCCATCAGTAGAAACCACCCACCCAGGGTCCCCCGAAGGTGATCTGGGCAGCTGTTCAGCTCGACCAGGAGATTCGCCGCTTCGAGTCGAGATGAGGGCGACGGGTCGCCGCGCTAAGAGGCCGAGCATCCGCCTCCAGAGAGGCCGCGCGTCCTGATCGAGCCGCTCGGCTAGCTCGCCGCGGAGTTGCTCGAAGGGGTCGTCCGGCCCGAACTCGCGGGCGGCGCACTCCGGGCAGAAGACGTGAAGCTCCCCAGGCCGTCGCTGTATGCACGCCACTCGTCGGCGGCGTTCTCGTCTGCGCGAGGCGGACGGTGGCACTCGGAGCAGCGCAGCCTGTCTCGCGCTGGATTCACGCCCGCCTGGTAGAAGCCGACCTAGCGGCGAGTCTGTTGCGCCTCGTATCTCTCGTTACGTGGTTTCTCCCGATCGCTGGGGCGACTCTGGGGTGGATTCTGGGCCCGGAGAGGAGGTGGTCCTCATGACGCATGGACCGCCAACGACTCGCTCCAGCAAAGCCTGGCTCGTTGTGGTCACGGCGCTCGGAGCCGCCCTTGCCTCGGCGCTCCTCGTGGGTGGCGCTCGCTCGGCGACGAACGTCTCCGGCCTGATCGCGTTCACCCGCTCGGACGGCATCTACGTCATGCGTACGGACGGGAGCGGCGTTCGGCCCCTGAGGCGCGGTGGGGTGAACGTCGGTGCCCTCGATCTCGCGTGGTCGCCCAACGGCAGCAAGCTCGCGTTCGTGAAGCCGAAGCCAGACGTCGCCGACGCCCCCCACGGCATCTGGGTCATGGATGCAAACGGAGCCAATCTCAGGCCGCTCGCAGCAGTGGCCAAGCGACGGATGTACGGATCCCCCACCTGGTCTCCCGACGGCCAGAGGATCGCGTTTACGGCCCTTACCGATCCGGAACCGAACAAAGGTTGGCCGAGCA
>DASUUD010000237.1:0-15851 GCA_036374255.1 Solirubrobacterales bacterium
CGCGATCTCGACGGCCTGCAGGATCACGCCGTAGGCGAGAGCGTCCGCGGTGCCGACGTCGAAGCCGGTGTGCAGGACGCTGACCACGGCCAGCTGGAAGACGCCGATGTTGGAGGGGGTGGCCGGGACGACCGCGGTGACGTTGACCGCAAAGAGGACCGCCGCAGCCGCGCCAATGCCCGCCCGTCCGGTCAGACCGAGGGCGGCGAAGAGGGCCCAGCAGGCGGCGAGCTGGATCGCCCAGGCGCTGAGCTGGGCGGCTGCCGCGGCGATCCCTCGCCGCGGCGTGCGGAAGACGCTGAGGCCTGCGCGAACCTGGAGCAGGGCGCCGCGGACGGCGGCGCCGATCCGCGAGAGGCGGCCGTTGCCGTTGCGGCGCATCAGCGTCGGCGCCAGCAGCACGACGAACAACACCGCCAGGGGCACCAGGCTGAAGGCGAAGATCCGCTGGGTGCCCGAGTGGAAGAGGTCGGTGGTCGAAACGATGATCGCCCCGAGCAGGGCGAGCGCGACCAGGTTCAGCATCGTCTGCGAGACCAGGGTGCCGAGCAGCACCGGGAAGGTTTCTCGCATGCGACCGGTTCTGCGGGCGAGCGTCATCGCGCGGGCTGGCTCCCCGAGCCGCGCCGGCAGCGTCGCCGACATCAGCACACCGATCATCGTCGCCGAGGTGACGTCGCGTCGCCGGATCGCGTTCTTGGGCAGGGCGGCGCGCGCGATCCAATACCAGGAGGCGGCGCGGAAGAAGAGCGAGGTGGCCATCAGTGCGCAGGCGATCAGCACCCAGGTGAGGTCGGAGCGGACGATGCTGGTCAGCACGGTGTCGATCCCGATCCTCTGAGCCGCGAGGGCGGTCAGGCCGACCCCGAGCGCGCCGGCGACCCCGAGGGCGATCCTCCGCGCCGCGCGCCTGCGGCGGTCGCGGCCGACCACGGGGTCGGGATCAAGGGAGGGCAGCCGCTGCGCCGGGCTGGGAGGGCCGCCATCGGCGGGTCGCAGGCCCGCCCAGTGGGAGGCGCGCTGAACGGCGGTCTCCGGAGCGGGAGCCTCGATCGCACGCTCGTAGACGTCCGTGACCCGGTCTGCGACACGAGGCCAGGCGTAGCGCTCGGCACTGCGGCGGGCCGCTTTGCCCATCGCCGCCAGGCGCTCGGGTTCGTGGTGGGCGCGCTGCAGCTCCTCCGCGAGGCTCTGCGGATCGCCGGGCGGGACCAGGACGCCATCGACTCCGTCGGTGATCACGTCGCTGTATCCGGCGATCGCCGAGGCGATGGCGGGGGTCCCGGCCGCGAAGGCCTCGGTGAGAACCATCCCGAAGCTCTCCCCCGCGAGGGACGGCGCGCAGAGGACGTCCGCCGCGTGCAGCTCGCGCCAGAGGCTCTCGCCGGAGACGCGCCCGTGAACGTCGATGTGGCTCATCGGCTCGGGATCGGCGAGGTAGCGGAGTACGTCGTCGCGCCCGGCCCCGATCACCGTCAACCGGGCGGGGACGTGCTC
Source organism: Solirubrobacterales bacterium (assembly GCA_036374255.1). Lineage (GTDB taxonomy): Bacteria > Actinomycetota > Thermoleophilia > Solirubrobacterales > 70-9 > VRUE01. The sequence continues at coordinate 1,498 of DASUUD010000237.1, forward strand.
GACAAGCGCCCCGAACGCGGTGAGCAGGATCGGCAGGCCCTTGCGCTCCTCCGGGCGGCCGACGAAGAGGACTCGCAGCTCGTCGGTGCGCGGCTTGGGCCCCGACGGGGCGGCATCGAGGTGGACGCCGTTGGGGACGATCTCGTAGCGGCCGCCGAACCAGCGGCGTCCGGTCCAGGCCGCCGCCTCGGAGACGGCGATGCGCGCCGCCAGCCGGTTGAACACCCGCCTCGCGCCGAGCGCGGAGGCGAGGTGGTTGGGCAGCGCCCTGGTCGAGTAGGCATGGAAGGTGCCGACCGCCGGCGTCCCGGCGCCGAGGACCCCGTTCCAGCCGACCAGTGGAGCTATCGGCTCGTGGACGTGGACGACGTCATAGCCGCCCTGGCGCAGCTCGCGGCGGATGGCGGCGAAACCCCCGACCGGCGAGAGCGAGAGGTTCGAGACCGCGCCGTTCGCGGAGATACCGACGGTACGCCCGAGGGGCACCAGGTAGTCGGGGGCGGGTCGCGGCTCGGCGGCCGCACGGTGAAGCACCCGGCTGAGCCGGTCAGGGGGATCGAAGGGAGCGAGCACGCGCACGTGGTGGCCACGAGTCAGGAACTCCTCGGCCAGCGCCTCGACGTGCCGGTTCACGCCCCCCTGGTAGGTCCAGGAATATGGCGAGACGAGAGCAATCCGCACGAAGGGCACAGGGTAGTGGATCGACCGGCCCACGCAGACTTGCCCTCGTGGCTCAGGTAGAGGGCTGGGATCGGCGCTCCGCACCACCTGCCTCGGCCCAGGCGAGACCGAGGAAGGCGAGCAGGTAGGCGGCGCCTATCTCGATCATCAGGGCGCCGGAGTCGTTGGCGATGGCGCCGATCAGGATTGCGGCCAGCGCGCCGAGGAGACCCGCGCGCATGGCCGGGCGACCGGCCAGCCACCCGGCGATTCGTCGCCGGCCGAGCACCGCCAGCAGGGCGGCGACGACGACCATCGGCATGAAGACGAAGATGATGGGCCGGGCGAAGCTGTGCGCCGAGAGCTGCAGGCGGCGCTCGGCGACCTCACCCGCGGCCTCCAACCCGCCCGCGTCGAGCACGGAACGGGTGAGGTGCGCGTTCGCCCCCGAGACCAGGTCCAGAAGGGCGAGCAAGGCGAGGGCGAGGAAGGGGATCGCGGCGACCAGCAGGACCGTGCGGTGAGACCTGCCGGCGATCACGGCGGCGGCGACCGCGGCGCCGAACGGGAGGACGATCGCCGCGCCCACGTCGGCCCCGAAGCGCCCGAAGGCGAAGACGAAGCCGAAGGCCAGGCCGGCGCCCACGAACAGGGCGGCGACCTGCCGTGCGGGAAGGCGCGGCAGGAAACCGGCGAGGCCCGCGCCCGTTCCGGCGACGACCAGCACAGCCAGCACGGCCTCCAGCTCGTTACCGATCCCGTAGAACCGCGCCCCCAATCCGGGGTTGGGCCCGAGCAGCGAGAGCGACGTGAACGGCGAGCCGGCGATCACGTCGGCCGCGTGGGCGAGCACGGTGGCGGCGCTGGCGACCGCCAACGCCCGGTACCCGCCCAAGGCCGCCAGGGCGAGCGCGGCGAGCAGCGGGGGCGCTGCCAGAGCCAGGGCCTGTTCGAGACCCTGGCTCGGCTCCACCGCGGCGGCGAGGAGGAGGACGAGCGGAAGAAGGACGAGAGAGAGCCCGAGGATGCGGATCCCGGAACGGGCGGCCCCGCCACCCGTCACGACGACCACGGCGCCGAGCGCCACCAGCCAGGCGAGCAGGGTCAGCCCGATCACGGGCCCCCGTCGCTCGGGGACCACCGCCATCCGATCCGCCAGCGATTCGAGCGCCGCAACATCGACGCTGCCGGTCGGCTGAATCGGCTGCCCCGACATCTCGTCCGGGATCGCCACGCTCAGCCTGGAGAGGACGGTCGGCGCCAGGTCGGTCGAGAGCACGTAGCCGTCGATGCGGGTGCTGTCCGAAGTCAGGTTGCCGGCGAAGCCCCGTCCCGCGATGCCGATTCCCAGCGCGCGGTTGTCAGCGGGCGGGGGGACCTCGATCGCAATAAGTAGATCATCGCCACGAAGTCCACCCACGAGGGACGAAAGCTGCCTCAGGGTCGCCCGTCGAACCTCGAAACTGCCATGGAGGCCCGGGTGGGGGTCCTCGCTCAACTTTTTCGATGGGGCGGATGCCGCCGTCCGAGATTCTGCTGCCGAAAAAGTACAAGCCGCTCGGACCCCCACCCGGACCTCCATCCCGGTCGCCTCAAGGGTCGATGCCAGCAACCCGGGGACAATGTCCGCCGGCGCCGACTCTGCCCGCTGATCCACAGCCATCCAGAAGTCCCGCCCACAGCGTCGCGTAGGTGGAAGGTCCGAGTCGTAAAGCGCGTCGAAGACGCGGTTGCCCTGGGTGATGTCGAGGTACGTCTGCTGCGCCGGCACCTCCCCCAACCCCGCACTCATCAACCCGGGCGCCAGCCCCAACCGAGCCAACTCCCCCACCTTCGTGCCACGGGGCAACCAAGCGATCGTCACCTTCGCGCCCCGTCCCGCCACCCCAGCTGCGAGCCGGCCATTCGGGGACACGAGAGCGTCGGCGCTGCTGAGCGGGGGTCGGGTGGGGGTCTGAGCGGCGTGTACTTTTTCGGCAGCAGAATCTCGGACGGCGGCATCCGCCCCACCGAAAAAGTTGAGCGAAGACCCCCACCCGGCCCCCGCCACAACCACCATCGCTATCGTGACCCCGATGGCCGATCGCACTTTTGCCAAGTTCACGTTCTTCAAGATCGACCCCGAGTGGCGGCGCCGCGACGCCGAGCTGCGGGCCGCCGACAAGCAGGAGTTTCTCGCCGCCTGCGAAGACTTCGCCCTCGACCGCTCGCTGCGCGCCTACTCAACCATAGGAACGCGGGGCGACGTGGACCTGGTGCTGCTCAGCCAGAGCCCGAACCTCGAGGACCTCCACACCTTCCACGTCGTGCTCGGCCAGAGCGGCCTGGCGAAGTGGGCGGAGACCCCGTACTCCTTCCTCTCGATGACGAAGCGATCCCCCTACTCCGACGAGAAGGCGCGGCCGGAGATCTGCGTGTCGGAGCGCAAGTACCTGTTCCTCTACCCGATGGTCAAGCAGAGGCGCTGGTACGGCCTGCCCAAGGAGGAGCGCGGGCGGATCATGAAAGGACACATCGAGGTCGGCCGCCGCCATCCGGAAATCACGATCAACACCTCATACTCCTTCGGGCTCGACGACCAGGAGTTCGTCGTCGCCTTCGAGGGGGACGACCCCGGCGAGTTCCTCGACCTCGTGCAGGAGCTGCGCCCGACCGAGTCGAGCGCCTACACCGAGCGGGAGACCCCGATCTTCACCTGCGTCGCGATGTCCGTCCGCAGGGCGCTCGACGCGCTCGACGGAACCGCCGCCGTGGCGGCGAAAGCCCCGGCGACGCTCTGAGCCTCCGGAGCGCGGCGAGACGGGCCGCTTCCCTATGCTTTCCCGCCCCGATGGGCACGGCCATCGACTGAGACACACAGAAATGCGCAAGATCGGAACCCCAGAGAACCCACTGCGAGTGGCGATCGTCGGCGCAGGGCCGTCCGGCTTCTACGCCGCTGAGCACATCCTCAAGGACGAGTCGACCCACGCCCTGGTCGACCTCTTCGACCGCCTCCCCACCCCCTTCGGCCTTGTTCGCGGCGGGGTCGCCCCCGACCACCCGAACATCAAGTCGGTGATCCGGGTCTATGAGAAGACCGCGGCGCGCGAGGGCTTCCGCTTCTTCGGCAACGTCAAAGTCGGACACGACTTCGAGGTCCAGGACCTCGAGCGCCTCTACCACGCCGTCGTCTACACGGTCGGCTGCGAGACCGATCGCCAGCTCGGGATTGCCGGCGAAGACCTGCCGGGCAGCCACGCGGCCACCGCCTTCGTCGGCTGGTACAACGCCCATCCCGACTACTGCGAGGAGGAGTTCGACCTCTCGTGCGAGCGGGCAGTCGTGATCGGCAACGGAAACGTCGCGATGGACGTCGCCCGGATGCTCGCCCTGACCGAGCACGAGCTGCGCGAGACCGACACAGCCGACCACGCGATCGAGGCGCTCGCCCGCAGCGAGATCCGCGAGATCGTCATCCTGGGGCGCCGCGGGCCCGCCCAGGCCGCCTTCACCAACCCCGAGATCAAGGAGCTGGGGGAAATGGAGGACGCGGAAGTCGTCGTCGCCCCGTCCGAGGTCGAGCTGGACCCGGCGAGCGCCGCCTACGTCGAGTCCGACGAGGCGGACAAGACGACCCGGGTCAACGTCGAGATCCTGCGCGAGTTCTCCCAGCGCCCGCCCGAAGGGAAGCGCAAGCGGATCGTGCTGCGCTTCCTCGCCTCCCCGGTCGAGATCCAGGGCGAGGGCCGGGTGGAGAGGATCGTGATCGGCCGCAACGAGCTGGCCGAGGAGGACGGAACCCTGCGGGCCCGGGACACGGGGGAGCGCGAGGAGCTCGAGTGCGGGCTGGTGCTGCGCTCCGTCGGCTACAGGGGCGTGCCGATCGAGAACGTTCCCTTCGACGAGAGGCGCGGCCTGATCCTCAACGAAGGCGGCCGAGTGCTCGACTCCCACGACGGGGGACAGAGGGTCGGCCACTACGCCGCGGGCTGGATCAAGCGAGGCCCCTCCGGCGTGATCGGCACCAACAAGAAAGACGCCCTGGAGACGGTGCAGCACCTGCTCGCAGACGTCGAGTCGGGGAACCTGCTGGCTCCGGAGAGCCCGGAGCCCGCCGCGGTCGAGGAGCTGCTCGCCGAGCGGGGCGTCCGCTTCGTCAGCTTCGAGGACTGGCAGGAGATCGACCGCGCGGAGGTCGGCCGGGGAGAGCCCCACGGCCGGCCCCGGGTGAAGTTCGTCCGCGTCGAGGAGATGCTCGACGCGCTCGGCGAGAGGGTCTCGGGCTAGCTGTCGCGGTGGCTGATCTGGCGGAGATCCAGCGGATGATCGAAGCATCGCTGCCCGGCGCTTCGGTCGAAGTCGTGGACGAGACCGGCGCCGGGGACCACCTGCGGGCGACCGTCGAGGCGCCGCAGTTCGAGGGCCTTCCGCGGATCGACCAGCATCGCCTCGTCAAGGCCGCGGTCAAGGAGCGGTTCGACGACGGCACCATCCATGCCCTGTCGGTAAAGACCAAGGTCCCTCAGTAGCTACTCTGTGGCCATGGCAGATCCACAGCTGAAGGAGAAGGTCGAGCAGCTGATCGCCGAGAACCCGGTGCTGCTGTTCATGAAAGGGACGCCGGAAGAACCGCGCTGCGGCTTCTCGCTCCGGGTCGTGAAAGTCCTCGACGCGCTTGACGTCGAGTACGGGGCCATCGACGTGCTGCCGGCGCTGCAGCCGCTGCGCGACGTGACCGGCGAGATCTCCGACTGGCAGACCTTCCCGCAGCTCTACGTCAACGGCGAGCTTCTCGGCGGCTGCGACATCGTCGAAGAGATGTTCCAGTCCGGCGAGCTCGCAGAGGCGCTGGGGGTGGAGCAGCCCGCGGAGACGCCGCAGGCGGCCCCTCCCACCCAATCGCCGCCGCTTCAGATCGAGTAGGCCGGCCTCACCGCGGCCGGACGGTGAACCTGATCCAGCGGGACCTACAGCGCACGCCGTTGCGCAGTTTGTCCTTGACCCGCAGGCGCCCACGCACGACGCGCCTCTTCACCGTGCCCCTGAAGAACACTTCGTCGGTGCGTCCGACCTGAACGTCGCGGAACCTGCCCCTGCGGATCGGCGTCCGCACGAAGCCGCTCTCGTCGACGATCAGGGTGGTGCCATCGCGACAGGCGAGCCGCGCCTTGAAGCGGATGACCTTGATGCTGCCCGGCCGCACATCGAGCCGGATGTTCCGCTTCTGGGCGGTCTTGCCTTTGAATACCCGCTTGGGCGCCGCATCGGCAGCCGTCGCTCCGTTGACCGAAACGAGGGCGCAGACAAGCACCGCTCCGAAAAAGAGCCGTAAACGCATCCTGCCTCCTCCTGTTGGTGAACGGACTTCTCTACCCGCAACAAGGGAGGCAGGGCGTCGTTGCGGAGCGACCCCGATTCATCGCAAGAAGGTCAAGCGAATCCCCGGCCCAGCGCTGAACCTGCCCCTGGGCACCGGAGTCGGCTGGAAGCCGCTCTCGTCGACCGTCAGGCGCTCAGACCGATGCCGCTTCGGCGGCGTCCTCTTTGACCTGGAAGGAGGAGCCGCAGCCGCAGGCGGCCACGACATTGGGGTTGTTGACCTGGAAGCCGGCACCCTGCAGCCCTTCGACGTAGTCGACCTCGGAGCCGAAGACGAACTGCATGCTGACCTTGTCGACGACGACGGAGACGCCGTCGACCTCGAAGACATGATCATCGTCCTTGGCGCGATCGAAGGCGAGCGCGTACTGGAACCCCGAGCAACCTCCGCCCCGCACCGCGACACGGAGCGCCTGGCCCTCGGAATCCTCCTGGCTGCCGAGCAGCTCGCCGATCTTCTCGACGGCCTTGTCGCTCAGGGTGATTGCTGCTTTCGCGGTATCGGTCACTTCACAAAGTGTAGCGGCCGGTCTGAGAGAATCCGCGGCGGTGAGCCAGGGCACTGAGACCGCGGTGGTCTGCGACACGACCGCCTACCTTCCCTCCGACCTCGTCGCGGAACGCGGGATCGAGACGATCAGCCTCTACGTCTCGATCGACGGCGATCAGCAGCCGGAGGCGGAGATCTCCGACTACGGCGAGTTCTTCGATCGGCTGCGCGCCTCCGAGGGCGGCGCGACCACCTCGCAGCCCTCGGTCGGCGATTTCGTCTCCGTCTACGAGCCGCTTCTGGACGCGGGTCGCGAAATCGCCTCGATCCATATCTCCTCCGGGATCTCCGGAACGTTCGAGGCCGCCGAGCAGGCTCGCGAGCGCCTGATCGCCGAGGGCAAGGGCGGTGAGCGCATCAGGATCTTCGACTCGCAGAGCGCCTGCGGCGGGATGGGCCTCTGCGCCCTGGCCGCCGCGGCCGCGGCCGCGGGCGGGGCCGACGCCGAGGGTGCCGTGACGCGCGCCGAACAAGCCCGCGAGGACCTGAGGATGTGGTTCGCCATCAACACCCTGGAGTACCTGCGTCGGGGCGGCCGGATCGGAGGCGCTCGAGCCTGGATCGGCTCGGCGCTGAAGATCAAGCCGATCCTGACCCTGGAGGCGGAGATCACGCCCGTTGAGCGGGTGCGCACCCGGGCCCGTTCGCTGGAGCGGATGCGCGACTACGCCCGCGAGCGCCACGAGTCGGGCGCCGATGCCTGGGTCGTGCAGCACATCCAGGATGCCGAGGCCGCCAACGACCTGGTCGAAGACTGCAAGGAGATCTTCGGTTGCGACCCGGTCTTCGTCTCCGAGGTGGGCCCGGTGATCGGCGCCCACGCCGGTCCTGGACTGCTCGGCGTCGGCAGCGTTTCGACCGCCGTGCTGACGGCCTCAGGCGCCGCCGACCAGCGTCCTCGCTCGGCTGAATAGCGCTGCTATTCGCCTCGCTGCGTCCTTGGGCGTCGGCCCCTGAGTCGCGTCAGCGCCGGCGGCGAAATGCAAGAAGGCCGCCGACGGCGAAGCCGACCACGGCCGCGCCGATCACCAGCTCGGTCCTGTGCTCGCGGACCTGGCGCCGCCAGTCGGTCAACTCGCCCACCCGGTTGCGAAGCCGCTCCACCGACCGTCCGAGGTCCTGCCGCTGGATCTCGATGTCGCGGCGGATCTGGGCCGCGGAGCGCCCCGGCATTCCTGCCGTCGAGGGCCGCACCGGCTCGGGATGGGCGGCGCTCACTCTCGGTCCCCTTCGAGCATCGTCTTCGTCCGCTTCGCCTCCTCGATCGCCTGATCGGGCACGGGCGGCGCGCCGGCCTGGAGCGAGCGGTAGGCGATGAAGCCGGCGGCGGCGGCGATCAGCAGGAACAGCGCCGCCTCGATGAAGAACCCGGGCCACGCCCTGCCGTCGAACACCTCTTCGTTGAGGAGCCAGGCGATCCCGTGCATGACCAGGATCAGCGCCAGGAAGGCGAAGACACCCGCGGCGATCCCGACCACCGAGCCGCGCAGGATCTTGCCGACCTTCTCGCTGACCTCCGCCTTGGCCAGCTCTATCTCCTCGCGGATCAGGGTCGAGGTCTTTTCGGAGACGTCGAAGACCAGCTCGCCGACCGACCTCTCGTCGGGCGGCTTGGGGGGCGTGGCGGTCGGCTCGGGCATCGGTACCTCTACTCCGGGGGGTCCTCTTCGAAGACCTGGCGATAGATCAGCGCCGCGATGCGGGTCGCCACGAGGCCGGCCAGGGCGCTGCTCGCCGCGAGCATGCCGCTCCAGGCGAGCCTCTTGACGATGTCGTTATCCACCTGAACCAGACCTTCCCCTAGAGAAGCTCGCAGTAAACCAACTCTGGGCCGCGCCTGTGGGAAGGTTCGCCCAGCGCCCTCAACGGGGCTCCAGACCCTCGCAGATGGTCGTGACCAGGAACTCCTTCGCCTGCTCGTAGTCGGTGTCGGAGGCGGGGATCAGGTCGAAGATCCAGCCGGAGAGAAGCTGCTCGATCGCCCCGTAGAAGGACATCGAGGCGAAGGCGGGGTCGATGTCGCTGCGGAATTCACCCGACTTCTGCCCCTCCTCGACGATCCTGGCGATCGATTCGTAGGCACGTCGGATCTCCGGCAGGTGCGTCCGCCCGAAGGAGTTGGCGGCCCTGGTCACCTCGACGATGATCACCTTCATCAGCTCCGGGTCGTGGCGGTAGGACTCGACGATGAACCCCGCGACCGCGCCCAGCTTCTCGCGCGGTGAGTCCGCGCCACGGTCGGCCTCCTCGATCGCCGCCATCAGCAGCGACCATCGCTCGCTGAACAGCTCGTTCAGAACCTCGTCCTTGGAGCTGAAGTAGTGGTAGACGAGCCCGTAGGCGACCCCGGCCTCGTCGGCGATGTCGGAGACCCGGGTCGAGTGAAAGCCCTGGCGAGCGAAGACCCGGATGGCGGCGTCGAGGATCTGGCGCCGCTTGTCGATCGGCGGAGCTTTGGAGGCCATCAGACGTATACCTCCTGGAGGAGCCGGGGCCACGCGTAGGCCTGCGGGCGCCGGTTGGCGAGCGCCGGCAGCGACTCGCGGATCCGGTCCTGGGCGCCGAAGTCGAGGTCGGCCGCGACAAAGCACTCGCCCTCCGGCGCCGTCGCGAGGACGATGCCCCAGGGATCGACGATCGCCGAGTGGCCGTACGAGCTGTAGTGGGGCGGCGCCTCGCCGACCTGGTTGGGCGCCAGGACGAATACCTGGTCCTCCACGGCCCGGGCCCGAAGCAGCACCTCCCAGTGGTCGCGGCCGGTGACCGCAGTGAAGGCGGAGGGGACCGTGATCAGCCGGGCGCCGCGCAGGGCGAGGATCCGGTACAGCTCGGGGAAGCGCAGGTCGTAGCAGACGGTCAGCCCGACCTCGACCTCGCCGGCCGCGACGGTGACGATCTCCTCACCGGGCTCCTCGTAGCGGGACTCGCGGTAGGCGACGCCCCCCACCTCGACGTCGAACATGTGGATCTTCCGGTAGGCACCGAGGTCGCCGCCGTCGGGGCCGATCAGGACCGAGGTGTTGAACGCCTCCTCCCCGTCGCGCTCGCAAATGCTCCCCGCAAGCAGGTGGATGCCCAGCTCGCGGGCCCAGCCGCGCGCCGCCGTGAGGCTGGGGCCGTCGAGTGGCTCGGCCCCGGCGAGCAACTCCTCGCCCCCCGCCAGCAGGTTCCACTTCTCCGGCAGGGCGACCAGCTCGGCGCCGTCGCCGGCCGCGGCGCGGACCAGGCGCTCCGCCGTGGCGAGGTTCCGTGCCTTGTCGTCCGTCGAGTTGAGCTGTACGGCCGCTGCGCGCATGCGTTCCTGATCTTGATCGGCGCGGTTGGTTGACTGACCAGTCAATCGAACCGCTCAGCCAGTATAGGTGGCGGCGCCGCGTACGATTGGATCCACGTGAGCGAGGGAAACCGCACCCAGCCTGACGGCGAGCGCAAGCAGGTCACCGTGCTGTTCGCCGACGTCAAGGGCTCCATGGACATGGCCGAGCAGCACGATCCCGAGGAGTGGCGAGGGATCATGCAGGGGTTCTTCACGATCCTCGCCGAGGACGTGCGGCAGCTCGAGGGCACGGTCGACAAATTCACCGGCGACGGCATCATGGCCGTCTTCGGCGCCCCTATCGCGCACGAGGATCACGCGCGGCGGGCCTGCTTCGCGGCACTGCGAATGCTCGACGACATCTCGGGCTATGCGGCGGAGCTGCGCCGCAAGCACGGGCTCAACTTCTCGGCGAGGATCGGGATCAATTCCGGCGAGGTCGTCACCGGGGCGATCGGGGAGGGTGACGGCGAGTACACCGCGATTGGCCACACGGTCGGCCTGGCCCAGCGCATGGAGGCGCTCGCCGAGCCCGGCAAGGCCTACCTGACCGAGGCGGCGGCGGAGTTGGCCCACGGATACTGTGAGCTGACGGACCTGGGCGAGTTCGAGATCAAGGGCGCGAGCCGGCCGGTCCACGTCTTCGAGCTGGCCGGGGTGGGCAAGGCGAGATCCCGACTCGACCTATCTCGCGAGCGAGGCTTCTCCAGCTTCGTCGGGCGGGCCGCCGAGATGGAGATTCTCGAGGATGCGCTTGTCCGCGCAAAGGCCGGCGAGGGGGCGGCGGTGGCGATCGTCGCCGAGCCGGGGGTCGGCAAGAGTCGCCTCTGCCTCGAGTTCGCGAACCGCTGCCGCGACGACTCGATCGAGGTCTTCGAAGCCCAGGCTCAATCGCACGGCAGGGGTATCCCCTTCATGCCGGTCCTGCAGATGCTGCGCGCCTACTTCGGGATCGCCGACAACGATCCGGAACGGATCGTCCGCGAGAAGATCGCCGGTCGCGCCCTGCTCCTCGATCCCGAGCTGGCCGAGGACCTGCCTCTCCTCTTCGATTTCCTCGGAGTCCCCGACCCGGACCGGCCTCTTCCGCAACTCAGCGCTGAGGCCAGGCAGAGAACGCTGCGGGGCATCGTCTGCAAACTGGTAAACGCTCCCAATCGGCGCGACCCGACGGTCCTGGTGGTCGAGGACCTGCACTGGGTGGACGACGGCAGCGAGGTCCTGCTCGGCGAGCTGCTGGGCGCGGTCGAGGGAACGCAGACCCTCGTCCTGCTCAACTTCCGTCCCGAGTACGAGCCGACGTGGACCGGCCCGCCCGACTATCACGAGATTCAGCTTGCGCCGCTGGGGCTCTCCGACACCCGCGAGCTGATCGGCGACCTGGCGGGCCAGGATCCGTCACTCGACGGACTCGCCGAGGACATCCACGAGCGAACGGACGGAAACCCGTTCTTCATCGAGGAGATCGTCCGCGAGCTGGTCGAGGCGGGGCACCTCGAGGGGGAGCGGGGCGGCTACCGCCTGGTCCGGCCGATCGAAGATATCGGGGTACCGGCGAGCGTTCAGGCAGTGCTGGCGGCAAGGGTCGACCGGCTCGAACCCGACGCGAAGCGCCTGCTGCAGGCGGCATCGGTGGCCGGCAAGGAGGTCTCCGAGGCGACCCTGATGCTCATCTCGGGCCTGGGAGAGCGCGAGGAGTGCGAGGCGGCCCTGAGGGAGCTGATCGCCGCAGGCTTTCTCTATGAGGCAGAGCTGTATCCGCAGCGGGTGCTGGCCTTCCGCCACCCGTTGACCCGGGAGGTCGCCTATCGCAGCCAGCTCGGCGAGCAGCGCACTGTGACCCACGCCGCAACGGCGCGGGCCCTGATCGAGCTGAACCCCGAGCGTCAAGACGAGCTGGCGGCACTGATCGCCAATCACTTGGAGGAAGGTCGAGAGTTCCGGGAGGCAGCGCGCTGGTCGGCGCGGGCCGCCTACTGGGCGGGTCACAGCCAGCCGCAGGACGCCATGCGGCTGTGGCGGAAGGTGACGGACCTGCTCTCGGAACTGGAGGAGGACGAGGAGACGGCTGCACTTGGTGTCGCCTCGCGCCTGCGTCTGCTCGACCTCGCCTGGCGCCTCGGTATGGAGCGCGAGCAGGAGGCCCAGCTCGAATCCGAGGCCGAGGAGCTCGCCACCCGGATCGGCGACCTGCGGTCCCTGACGCTGCTTCAGGCCCTGACGAACGGCCGCCCGGGCCGTGAACGCCAGGGGGACGAGTGGGTCGCGACGGCGAACCGGGTCAACCAGCTCGCCGACGAATCGGGGGATCACCACCTGCGGGTCGCGATCCGCGCCGCGACCTCCTATACGTCTCTGTGCGTGGCGGACTTCGAGACGTTCGACCGGCGGGCCGACGAAGTGCTGGAGCTCGCCGGTGACGACCGAGGCGCCGGGGCGGGGATCATCGTCGGCTGCCCGGTGGCGTGGGCACTGATGTGCAAGGGAATCGCGTCCCGCGAACGCGGCGATTACGATGGGGCGGAGAGGTACCTGGAGCGCGGGATTCAGGTCGCCACCGAGCAGGGCGACCCCGAGACCGCAAGCTGGACACGCGGCAACCTGGCGACTCTTGCCGTCATTCACGGAAAGGTCGATGCGGCGCTCGCACTGGCGCGCCGGAACCACGAGCTCACGGAGCGTCTTGGGGACGTCTTCTCGCGCACCCTGTCGTTGGTCAACCTGGGGTTCATCGAGCTAGCCGCCGAGAACTACGCGGGCGCCCTCGACGCGCTCGAGGAAGCCGAGAGGCTCTACAGAGGCGCGATGGGAAACGGTGGCGAGGTCGGGTCGTGGAGAGGCGCGCTGCGGTCAGAAGCGCTGCTGGGCCAGGGTAGGAAGGACGAGGCGCTGGAGGTCGCCGAGTGGTCAGCCGAGAACGCCCGCTCCAACGGCATGCTGTGGCCGTTGCCAAAAGCCCTCAGGTCGCTGGCCAGGGCCCGCCGAGCTGCTGGAACGGGCGGTGCTCGCGAGGCGCTCGACGAGGCGATAGAGGTGGCCGAGCGCACCGGCGCCATCACGACGCTGCGGGAAGTCGAAGAGGACCGCGACTCGCTTGCGCCGACCCCGGCGTAGCTCCCCGCCGGGAAGCTCACATACCCGTGGCGCGGGCGATCAGCCAGTCGACGAGACGGTCCGGCAGCAGGCGGGCCGCGAGCGCCTGGCCGCGCGCGTCGGCGCCCACCAGGTAGCGCGTGCGGGGACGGCGGGCGGTGAGCGCGCGCTCGATCGCCTCCGCGACCTTCTCGGGCGGGATGCCGCGAGCCGCGGTGCGCCTGGCCACCTCCCTGTAGGTCGCGATCACCTCTCCGTAGAGCTCGTCGTGGCGGTCGGAGGCGCGCTCGCCGACCGCGTCGGCCTCGTCCAGGCCCCGCTCCCAGATCGGCGTCGCGATCGAGCCCGGCTCGATCACCGAGACCCTGATCCCCCACCGCGCCAGCTCCCGGCGGAAGACGTCACCCACGGCCTCCAGGCCGAACTTGGCGGCGTGGTAGGCGCCGAACATGGGGAAGGCCATCAGGCCGCCGATCGAGGTGATGAAGAGGACGCGGCCGCCGGCGGCGCGTATCGCCGGCAGGAGCGCCTGGGTGACCGCGACATGAGCGGTCAGGTTCACCTCGAGCTGCCGCCGGAAGTCATCGATCGACAGCGTCTCCAGCGGACCTGGGACCGCGATGCCGGCGTTGTTGACGAGGCCGTCGAGCCCGGCGTCGCCCTGCGCCGTTCCCACGAGGTCGGCGGCGGCGGAGATCTGCTCCGGGTCCGTGATGTCGAGGATCAGGGGAGCGAGGCGCTCCGAGCCCGCCTCGCTGAGCGCCGCCGCGTCCTCCTCCCGCCGCACTCCCGCGAAGACCCGCCAGCCGCGCGAATCGAGCCGCAGCGCCGCCGCCCTACCGATCCCCGTCGAGGCACCGGTGATCAGGACCGACTTCATCCGGGGCAGGCTACTTCGGCGCGGCCGCCGGGCCCGTGCTCGCAGGAGCCGTTCACCGGGGCCTAACATCGCGTCGATGGCGACGACGGCGTTCGTGACGGGCGGATCCGGCTTCATCGGGGGCAGGCTGGTCGAGCGGCTCGTCCGCGAGGGAACGACGGTCCGGGCGCTGGCGCGATCCGAGGGCTCCGCGCGTCGCGTCGCCGGGCTGGGCGCGAAGCCGGTGCGAGGCGATCTCGCCGACCGGGCCGGGCTGGCCAAGGCGGCGGAAGGGGCCGAGGTCGCCTTTCACCTGGCGGCGCACCTCGGCGACTGGGGCGACTGGGAGGACTTCGAGCGCGACAACGTCGCCGGCACCCGCAACGTGCTGGACGCCTGCGCGGAGTCGGGGGTGCGGCGATTCGTGCACTGCGGGACCGAGGCGGCGCTGATGGCGGGCGAGCCGCTCGTGCGGGTCGACGAGTCGGCTCCCCTCCGCCCCGACTCTCGAGCGC
>DASUUD010000238.1:0-4301 GCA_036374255.1 Solirubrobacterales bacterium
GGAGCACCTTGCGGACATGCTGCGCCTGCGCCGCCGACTCCGGGCCGACGTCGTCCACTACCAATGGCTGACGCTGCCCGCGCTCGACTCGATCCTGCTGCCCCCGGCCAGGCCCAGGGTGATCACCGCTCACTACATCCTTCCGCCTCGGCCGGGCCGCCGCCAGGTCGGGGGTGCCCGCCGCCTCTTCGGCCGCATGGACGCGGTCATCGCCCACTCCGAGCACGGCGCGAAGCGGCTGCGGGACGAGGTCGGGATCGACCCGGCACGCATTCGCACCATCCATCACGGCGCCTTCGACTACCTGACGCGATTGCCCCGGGAGAAGCCGCTGCCGGCCGAGCTGGAGGGTGCGGAGGGGCCGGTGATCCTCTTTTTCGGGCTGCTGCGCCCGTACAAGGGCCTCGATGTGCTGTTCGACGCCTTCCGCCGCATCGAGGGGGGCGAGCTTTGGATCGTCGGCAGGCCGCGGTTCGACGTCGAGCCACTGCGCCGGGTCGCCGCCGGGGCCCCGGGCAGGGTGCGCTTCGTCGAGCGCTTCATCGACGAGGCGGAGATCCCGCCGATCTTCCGTCGGGCCGACGTCGTCGTCCTCCCCTACCTCGACGCCGAGCACTCCGGCGTCCTCTACACCGGCCTTGCCTTCGGCAAGGCGATGGTGATCAGCGAGGTCGGCGGGTTCCCCGAGGTCGCTGCCCACGGCGCCGGCCGGCTGGTGCCGCCCGGCGACCCCGCCGCCCTGGCCGTGGCGTTGGAGGAACTGGTCGGCGACGGGGGGGCGCGCGGCGCGCTAGCGGAGGCGGCGGCCCGGGCGGCCGCCGGGCCCTACTCGTGGGACGAGGCGGCCCGCCGCACGCTCGACCTCTACCGCGAGCTGCTCGACCGCAGATAATCACCCGGTGCTCGAGGCCGTCTTCTGGATCTGCGCGGGGCTGATCGTCTACACCCACGCGGGCTACCCCCTCGTCCTCCGCGCCCTCCTGGCGCTGCGGAGGCGGCCGACCCTGGAGCATCCCGGCACCTGGGAGGAGCCGCCGCGGGTCTCGTTGATCGTCGCCGCCTACGACGAGGAGGTGGTGATCGCGGAGAAGGTCGCCAACGCCCTTGCCCTCGACTACCCACGGGAGCGGCTCGAGGTGATCGTCGCCTCCGACGGCTCGAGCGACGCGACCGCCGAGCGCGCCCGCGACGCAGGCGCCGACCTCGTCCTCGACCTGACGCGCGGCGGCAAGGTCGCCGCCCAGAACGCCGGCGCCGAACGGGCCTCGGGCGAGATCCTCGCCTTCTCGGACGCCAACAGCGCCTGGGAGCCCGATGCGCTGCGCCACCTGGTCGAGCCCTTCGCCGACCCCGCGGTCGGCTACGCCTGCGGCCGGGTCCGCTTCCTCGGTCAGGAGGGGGGCAACCTCGAGGGGGCCTACTGGCGTTACGAGATGGCGGTCCGCGAGATGGAGTCGGCGCTGGCCGGCGTCACGGCGGGCAACGGGGCGATCTACGCGGTGAGGCACAGCGCGTACCTGCCGCTGCGGCCCTCGGGAAGCCACGATCTCTCCTTCCCCTTCCTGCTCGCGAAGCGCGGCCTGCGCTCCCTCTACGTCCCCTGGGCGCGCGCCGAGGAGAAGATCGTGCCCACCGTCGAGGGGGAGTTCGCCCGCAAACGGCGGATGATGGTCGGGCTCTGGGACATCGTCGTCGGCGAAGGGATGCTGCGCCCCCGCGGGTACCGGCCGCTCTACGGTTTTCAGCTCCTCTCGCACCGCCTGCTCCGCTACCTCACACCCTTCCTGCACGTTGTCGCGCTGGCCGTCAACGTCGCCCTGCTCGGCCACGGCTGGGTTTACACGCTGACGCTGGCGCTCCAGCTGGCGGTCCTCGTTGCGGCGCTGCTGCCGTTCTCCCCCTTCCGCCTCGCCCGCTACTACGTGCTGACCACCGCCTCCATCGCCTTGGGGCTGTGGGACCGCCTCCGCAGGGGCGCGCCGGGCGCCTGGGAGAAGGCGGAGGGCACCAGATGAGGACCACCGGCTGAGCAGATGCCCAGGGCATTCGACATCGCGGCCGCCTCGCTCGGGCTGATCCTGCTCTCGCCGCTGCTGCTGATCGCGGCGATCGCGATCAGGCTCTCCGGACCCGGGCCGGTCCTCTACCGGCAGCGGCGGATCGGCCTGGACGGGAGGGAGTTCGAGATGCTGAAGCTGCGGACCATGGTGCCCGGCTCGGACCCGGTTGGGATCGGCACGGCCGTCACCCGCGACGACCCGCGGGTCACCCCCGCGGGCCGGGTTCTGCGGCGCACCTCGCTGGACGAGGTCCCCAACCTGATCAACGTGCTGCGGGGCGAGATGGCGATCGTCGGCCCGCGCCCCACGATCCCCGCCCAGGTCGACGACTACACGCCCCGGCAGCACCGCCGACACGAGGTGCGGCCCGGGATCACCGGTTGGGCCCAGGTCCAGGGCAGGGCGGGAATCCCCTGGGAGGAGCGGATCGAGCTGGACATCGAATACGTCGAACGCCGCAGCCTCGGGCTCGACCTCCGGATCCTCGCCAAGACGACCTGGCTCATGCTCACCGGCCACGGTCTCTCCCCGGACTGACGCGCCGGTCCTCAGGGGTCACTATGGGTACTCAAGAGGTGGCACGTCCTCATAGGATCGGCGTGTGCAAGACCACCCACAGGTGAAGCTCCGCCGCTTCGAACCCGGCGACGCCGAGGCGGTCCACCGCTGGTTCAACAATCCAGAGGCGACGCGGACGCTGATGGAGCAGCGGGAGAGCTTCTCGCTCGAGGCGGCCGAGGGCTGGGTGAAGCGGGCGATGGACGACTCCGGCGAGGACCGCAAGTACGCGATCGTCGTCGAGGGTCATGAGGAGCCGGTGGGATTCACGGCTCTCTACGGCCTCTTTCGCCAGATGGCCCCGGAGCTGGGCGCCCTGATCGGCGACGAGGTGCGCGGCAAGGGGATCGGGCGGCGGGCCGAGGCGCTGACGATCGCGAAGGCCTTCGCCGAGTTCGGCGCCCATCGCGTCTACGGCCGCATCCCCGCCGACAACGAGGCGGCGAAGCGGGTCGTGACGAGCCTCGGCTGGAAGCACGAGGGAACGATGCGCGGCCACCTTCGCCGCGGCGACGGGGCCCTCGACTGCGAGGTCTGGGGCGTGCTCCCCGACGAGTTCCGCGCCGCGGCGGCGGATCTGCTTCCGTGAGCGGGTCCGCCGAGCTGATCGCCGACCGCGGTGAGGCGGCGGCGAACGAGGAGTTCTTCCGCTCCCGGCCGTTCCTCGATGCAGAGCAGGTCACCCACACCCTGCGGATCGAGGCGGAGGGGGCGGAGCTGCTGGCGCCGCTCATCGTCCGCGGCATTCCGGACAGCGACCGCCGCGACGCGATCTCCCCCTACGGATACCCGGGACTCGCGGCCGCTGCCGGGGTTGATCAGCGAATAGTGCGGGCAGATCCGGATACGGCGCCGGACCCAGAGCGGATCGACTTCTCCGCGACGGGCCTCGTATCGATCTTCATCCGCCACGCTCTCGGGGACCCGCCCCTCGCCGGGGCGGTCGAGCGCAACGTGGTCCAGGTCGCCGACCCCGAGCTTCCGCCCAAGAGCCGCCCCAGCGATCGCAACCAGATCAACCGCAACCGCCGCGCCGGCTATGAGGTTCGCATCGTCGCCGGGCCGGAGACCGGCGCCGCCGACCGGGACGGCTTCCGAGCGGCCTACGCGCAGACCATGCGCAGGGCCTCGGCAGCCGGGCGCTATCTCTTCCCGGACGCCTACTTCGACCGGATCCTCGAGTCCGAGCGAAGCTGGCTGGTCCTCGCCGACGCCCCCGACGCCGCCATCGCCGCCGGCTCGATCGTCGCCCAGAGCGACGGCTTCCTCCACTACTACCTGAGCGGCAGCACCGACGCCCACCTGCGCGACTCGCCGATGAAGAACCTGGTCGCCGGCCTGCTCGAGCTGGCCGGCGAGCGACGTCTGCCCCTCAACCTCGGCGGCGGGATCTCGCGCGGCGACCGGCTGGAGGAGTTCAAGCGAGGCTTCGCCAACCGCGAGCAGACCTGGTCGACCTCCGAGATCATCTGCGACACCGAGACCTACGAAGCCCTCTCCGCCGGCCGCCCCTCCACCGGGTTCTTCCCCGCCTACCGAGCCAGCTAGTCAGACCGAGCCAACTCGGAAGCGGGGCCTGCACTACGCGGTTCGGGCGTCCCTCCTCAGGAACTCCCGCGAAGCGGCCTGAGGAGGGACCCCCGACCGTTATTACTGCGGTTCGGCGGGAGTCGGCCCTTTGAG
>DASUUD010000239.1:0-11291 GCA_036374255.1 Solirubrobacterales bacterium
ATCCGGATGCCGCCTTGCGGGAGGGGTCTTCGGCCCGGACGAGGCGTCACCGGGAGCCCCTCCGCTGTGGGGCCGAGCGCCGGACGACGGCTCGATGCGCGTGGACTTCATCGGCGAAGTGGGCGCGGAGGGGCCGGGAAAACCGAGCGCCAGACCTTTGTCAACCGTTGCCTTAACCACCTCCTGGCGGGTGCCCCTGCGGGGCGGCGGCAGGGGTTTTCGCCGTCCATACCGAGGCGTGAACCGGTAGGTCGGGGGAGTGCCTCAGCCTCGAGGTGACGATCGATCCTATGACCGGTTCCGGGTTCTGAGACATTCTGGGGTTGTGGATGCCGATCAGGTTCTCGCCTTCCGCCTGGTCCGCTCGGGGTTGGCGGAGCGCGCCGCGCGCGATCTCGCCGAAGCGGCAGCCTGCCCCGCCTCCGACTTTTCCCGCGACGCGGCGCTGCTGGCCCTGGCGGCGCGAAGCGAGGGCCTCTCCCGGAATGGCTACGAGCAGGCAGTCGACAGCGGCGACCTGGTCGTCGCCCACATCGTTCGCGGGGCCATCCATGCGCTGGCGCCCGGCGACTTCGCGCTCTACGGGCGGGCCCTGATCGCCCGCGACGACGATGAGCTTGCCGTGCAGCTCGGCCAGCAGGTGAAGCGTCTCGCGGCCGAGAAGGGGTTCGCGCCGAGCGAGGCGCTGGAGGAGGTTGCGGCGGCCACACGGGATGCGCTGGCGAAGGGACGGAAGCTCGACAAGAACGAGCTGCACGAGGAGTACAGGCAGCGCCTGCGCGACGATCTCCTCCCCTGGTGCAAGGGCTGCAAGAGCCACCACGTCGCCCCCATGATGTGGCGCTTCGCAACCGTCAAGGCGGGAGCGCGGGTCGACTCGCAGCGCCGCTACCTGTTGGGCAAGCCGGGCCGCGCGCCGAGGGCGAGCGAGGCCCTTCGCCGGTTCCTCGGCTTCTACGGGCCGGCCAAGCCCGGCGACTTCGCCGAGTGGGCGGGGCTGGCGAAGTCCCACGCCCAGCGACTCTGGGACGAGGTGGCGGACGGACTGGCAGAGGTGCGGGTCGGGAAAAGCAAGGGATGGCTGTTGAGCGAGGACATGGGCGCGCTGGAGTCGCCACCCGCGGCGCAGGGCATTCGCCTGATCCCGCCCGGCGACCCCTACCTGCAGAAGCCCAACCGGGCCCTGCTCGTCCCGGAGCCGGAGCTGCGCAAGCGGCTGTTCCGCCCGGTGGCGAGCCCTGGAGCGGTGCTGCGGGACGGCCGCCTGGCCGGCCTGTGGCGGGTCAAGGCGAAGGGAAGGAAGGCGGAGATCACGGTCGAGAAACTCGGCCGCCTGCGGCGCGGAGATCTCGAGCAGGAGGCCCAGCGCCTGGCGGCGCTGCGCGAGGCCACCGAGGCAGAGCTCATGCTCGCCTGAGCTACCAGGCGCGCTCGACCAGCTCCGCCAGCTCCTCGCGGCTGGGGGTCCCGCCGGGGGTGTTGGCGAGGTCGGGGCGGGCAACCATCGCGTCAAGGGTCTCGTCGAGGCGGGCGCGGTCGGCACCGATCGCGCCGAGGCCGGGCGGGTTGCCGCCCAGCTCGATCAGGCGGGACTCGATCCGGGCCGGGCCGCAGCCGATCACTTCGGCGAGCGCCGCGATGTGGTCGGGGGCGCGCGGCGCCATGAAGGCCATCGAGCGGGGCAGGACGGCGGCGTTGGTCTCCGCGTGGGGGCTGCCGCAGACCCGCACCAGGGTCTGGCAGACGACGTGGTGGACGGCGAGGCCGGCAGAGTCGACCGCGTAGGCGCAGAGGATCGAGCCGAGGGCGAGGCCGGCGCGGGCGCGGTCGGCGGACGCTTCGTCAAGCGAAGCGGCGATCAGCTCGGCGCCGCGCAGCGCCGCCATCCGCGAGACCGGGTTGGCGTAGGGCGTGTAGAGGGAGTCGGCGCCGTGGGCGAGCGCGTTCATCGCGCTGGCCCGCAGCGCCCCCTCGGGCTGGCTGGTCATCAGCTCGGGGTCATCGATGGCGAGCTGGGGGCGGACCAGCGAGCGGACGCGGTCCTCGGCGCCGGCGGGAAGCCGGTGGATCGTCGTCATCTCGGCGCCCGAGAGCGTGGTCGGTATCGCGGCGACCCGGGCGCCGCTCACCGAGGCGATCGACTTCGCCGTGTCGATCACCCGGCCGCCGCCCAGGCCGACCAGATGGTCGGCGCCGGCCCGCCCGAGCAGCTCCGCGGCGGCCTCTGGCACCTGTCCCGAGGGAACCGCGTGCACGGCGTGGGCCGCCGCCTCCAGCTCCGGCACGGCGACCAGGTGGCGCGGCGTGGTCAGCATTTCGAAGTGGTCGAAGCCGTGCTCGCGCAGCAGCTGGGGCGCCTCGGCCAGCGCCCGGTGGCGGAAGACGACGACGCGGCCCGCGTCCCGCCAGACGAACTCGTCGCTCACTCGGCGCGGACGGCGCGGGGGTTGACGACGGGGCGCAGGTTCGGTTCGACCTGGTCGCGCAGGTGCTCGAAGTCCGGCGGCAGGGAGAGCTTTTCGCCCAGCTCCTCCAGCGGCTCGTCGACCGTGAAACCCGGGCCCAGGGTGGCGATCTCGAAGAGGACGCCGCTCGGCTCGCGGAAGTAGATGGAGCGGAAGTAGAAGCGGTCGATGACCGGGGTCGGCTGGGCGCCGCCCGCGATCGCCCGCTCCCGCCAGTGCTCGTGGTCGTCGATGGTCGAGGCCCAGGCGACGTGGTGGACGCTGCCCGCCCCTTGGAGCGGCGAGGCCTCCGGCGGCTCGTCATAGAGATACAGGCCGCCCCGCTCCTCGCCGCGCGCCTCCCAGGCGGTGGCGTCCTCGCCGGCCGGCTCGAACTCGAGCGTCTCCAGCAGGCGTCGGCTCGTCTCAGGCGAGCCGGCATAGGCGCGCACCGCATGGAAGCCTTGCAGGGCAAGCTCTCCCGGAATCTCCGGGTGGTCGGCGATCAGCGGCTCGTCGGAGACGTCGGCGACGAGCAGCTCATGCTCGAGCCCCTCGGGGTCGGCGAAGCGCAGGCTCTCGCCGGAGCGCTGTGGCTCGACCCCGTGGGCGGGCAGCCGCCCCTCCCAGAAGTCGAGCGCCCCGCTGGAGGCGACCCGCCAGACGATCCGGTGCACGTCGCCGGCCCCGGGGCGGCCGTTGGGCACCCCGGGGAACTCGAAGAAGGTGAGGTCGGAGCCGGCGCTGCCCTTCTCGTCGGCGTAGAAGAGGTGGTAGACGGTCGGCTGGTCCTGGTTGACCGTTTTCTTCACCAGCCGCAGGCCGAGCACCCCCGCGTAGAAGTCGACGTTCGGCTGGGCGTCGGCGGTTATCGCGGTGATGTGGTGGATTCCCTCCAGCTTCACTCTGATCACGTATAGCATCCTCAGGGCATGAGCCGAGGACGCGGACGCCTGGTCAAAGCTCTGGTCATCCTCGGCTCGGTCTTCGCCTTCTTCAGCATCGTCGCGATCTGGACCGAGCGCCAGGCGCTCGACACCGACGACTGGGTCGAGACCAGCGACAGGCTGATCCAGGACGAGACGATCCGTACGGCGGTCGGCGACTACCTGGTCGACCAGCTTTACGAAAACGTCGACGTGGAGAAAGAAGTCGAAGACATCCTGCCCGGCGACACCAAGGACCTCGCCGGACCGGTCTCCGGCGGGCTGCGCCAGGTGGCTGGCCAGGGCGCCGACCAGGTGCTGAAGACCTCGACCGCGCAGGAGCTGTGGCGAGGGGCGAACCGGACCGCGCATGAACAGCTGATCGCGGTGCTCGAAGAAGAAGAAGAGCGCGGCGTGGAAACCGAAGAGGGGGAAGTGACGCTCAACCTCTCCACCTTGGTCACCAACCTCGCCAACGAGGTGGGGATCGGCGAGAAACTGGCGGAACAGCTGCCCGAGGACGCGGGCCAGGTGACGATCCTGCAATCCGACCAGCTGGAGACCGCTCAGGACATCGTGGTCGGGATCAAGGGGCTCGCCATCGTCCTCACCCTGCTCACCTTCCTGGCGCTGGGGCTGGCGATCTACCTCGCGCGCCCGACCCGCTGGGTGACCGTTCTGTTCTGCGGCGTCGGCCTGATCGCCGCCGCCTTCGCGGTGATCATCTTCCGCGAGGTCGCGGGCGGGATCGTCGTCGACGAACTGGTCAAAGAAGAAAGCATCAAGCCCGCCGCCGAAGACGCCTGGTCGATCTCCACCTCGCTGATGACCAGCATCGCGACCACGGTGATCGTCGTCGGCGTCCTCTTCGGGGTGGCAGGCTGGCTCGCCTCCCCGACCGACTCGGCCCGCGCGACCCGTCGCGTGTCCGCCCCGGTGCTGCGCGACTACCCCGGCTACGTCTACGCGGCGCTCGCGGTCATCGTCGGCCTCTGGTTCCTCACCGGCCCCACCCAGAACCTGCGCTCCTTCCTCACCGCCCTGGTGATCGCCGGCCTCGCCGCCTTCGGCATCCACGAGCTGCGCAAACAGTCCCACGAGGAATTCCCCGACGCCTCGCTCGACGAAACCTTCGGCCGCACCAAGCGGCGGGTGACCGACGCGGTGAAGAGCGCCGAGATCGGCGAGCGGGTCTCCGAGGGGGTCTCGAAACTGCGGCTGCCGGAGATGCGCAAAGGCGAGGAGAAGGCGGAGGGCCCCGAGCCCGCCGCGGCACCGCCGCCCGCCGGACTGCCCGGCGGCGACGAGGACGCCCGCCTGGCGCGCCTCGAGCGTCTCGGCGAACTGAAGGACAAGGGCATCCTCACCGAGGAGGAGTTCGCGGCGGAGAAGGCGCGGGTGCTGGGTGGCGGCTCGGATTCCGCCTAGCGCACGAACGCGCCGAGCTCCCTACCCGGTCAGCCTCGCTTCGGCTTGACGATCAGCCTCGCCGCGGCCGGCTTCGTCGCCTTCGTGCCGCGGACGATGAACCTGAGCCGGTAGGTGCCGGCGGCGGGGCGCTTCGCCTTCACCCTCAGCCTCAGCGTCCTGGACCTTCCCGGAGCGATGCGGCTGAAGCGCCGGCACTTGGGTGCCCGCACGGCTTTCTTTGCCTTCTTCGGCGCCCTGGTGCAGAGGCGGGCTTTGGAGGAGACGAGATCGCCCGTGTTCCTGAGCTTGACCCTGAAGGTCGCGGCCTTGCCGGGCTTGGTGCGACGTTTGCGCGACTGCGCGACCAGCTTCACCTTGGCCGCTTTGATCCGCCGCGGCCCGCTCGTCTGGGTCGTGGCGCCGGCATGATTGGAGGCGGTCACCGAGCAGGTGTGGGAGCCCGCGGCGCGGGGTTTGTAGGTGTTGGCCGTCGCGCCAGCTATCTGTGCGCCGTTCCGGCTCCACTGGTAAGTAGTGGTTTGCGGGGCCTGGTAGAAGGAGGCGCCCGCCTGGTCCGGGGCCCACGCTCCCTGCGTGCACGAGAGCACTCCCCGGGCCCTGTTGAAGCTGACCTGTGGGGCCGAAACCCCGCTGGGAGCCTTAAGGATCACGGGGTGCTGCGGGCCGTCGACCGGAGCCGTGGCGATGTCGATCGACCCACCACTTCCACCACCGGGCAGGTTGGCGTAGGCAAACGCGCCCAGTGGATTCGTTCCGTTGCCGTAGTTGCCCCAATACAGCCGGCCGGCAGTGGGGTCGAGCGCCAGGCCGAACGGATCATTGAAGTTGGCTGCGCCGGTGTTGAGGTCTCCCCCGCCCCCGCCCGCGAGGCTGGCGTAGGACGCAATGGTTTCGTCGATCCAATAGATCCTCCCGGCGGCGACGTCGATGCTCAGTCCTCGGGGGCCCGTGGGAGGCGTTGCCCCTGACGTGTCAAGTACGCCGCCGCCTCCGCCGTCCAGGTTGGCGTAGGCGATCTGTTCTTCGCCGCTCGTGTTGGGCCAGTAGATCCTTCGCGCGGCGGTATCGATTGCGAGAATGTAGGGATCGGCGAGAGGCGCTGTACCGACGTTCAGCAGGCCCGCCCCGCTGCCATCAAGCCGGGCATAGCCGATCGTAGCTTCGCCTCCGAGGCCTTCGGCGGCGTTTGTCCAGTAAAGGGTCCTGGTGGTGGGATCGATCGCCAGGCCGTAGGGGGATTTGGAGGGAGCCGCACCGGTATCGAGCTGCCCACCCCCGCTGCCGTCGAGATTGGCGAAAAAGATTCTCCCGCTGGATTCCGCTCCCGGGCTGGTCCAGAAGAGCCTCCCCGTGGCTGTGTCGATCGCCATCGCTTCCGGTTCATCGACGCTCGCGCCGGTCGTGTTCAGCGGCCCGCCCCCGCTGCCGTCGAGGTTGGCGTAGGCGACCGTCCCCCCCGTGTAGTTGTTCCAGTAGATCGAGTCCGCGGCCATGGCCGCCGGGGCGCTGCAGAGGAGCAGAGCGAAGGTCGCAGGCCCGACGAACAGGGCGGTGAAGCGGCGCCTCAGACTGCGACGCCCTGCTGTCGATGCCACTCCGCGACTCATTCGCATCCCGTGCTCCTTTGCTCAGACGTGCCGGCCTCGGGCCAGCGCGGACAACTCGGCAATCTAGCTCCCCGGCCGGCAGGATTCGAGTTCGTCAGACCGATGTTTGTCGCCGCCGACATGCGCGGTCCGCTCAGGCTAAGGATAAGAAGAGCCCGCCTCCGGGATCGAACCGGAAACCTCTTGATTACAAATCAAGTGCTCTACCAGTTGAGCTAGGCGGGCGCGTGGCCGAGCATAGACGCCGTGTGCGACTGCCGAGCGCCCGCAGCTCACGCCAGGAGAGGGTCCGTGCGTCGTCGGTCCTCAGGCTCGGCACGGGCTGGGTCAGGCCGGCTTCATGACGACCACCGGGATCGGCCGGGCGGTCTTCTCCTGGTAGGCCCGGTAGCGATCGCCGTTGTTCTCGTTGACGATCTTCCAGAGGCGGTCGTAGCCAGGATCCGTTGGCTCGACGACCCTGCATGTGGCCTTCTGCCGCTCGCGCCCGATCTGAATCTCGACCTCCGGGTTCGCTTTCAGGTTGTGCAGCCAAGCCGGTGCCCGGTCGGCACCGCCTTTGGAGGCAACGACGAGGTAGTCGGCGCCGTCGCGCGCGTAGACGAGGCCGTTCGTCCGGGTCGCGCCGGAGCGACGGCCCCTCGTCCGTAGCAGCAGGGTCGGGACGCCGATCAAGCGATGCCCGATCCGCCCGTCGGTTCGCTTGTAGACCTGCTCGTGAACGCGCAGGACCTGGCTCAGTAGGCTCATCGCAAACGGAGCCTACGCCCTTCAGGCGGAGCTCATTTGCTGATCCCAGTTGAGCGGGAGCCGCTCCAGCGTCGTGATCCGGATCGAGCGCCGGGCAGCGGGGCGCAGGATCGGTCGAGAGTGCCGCCGCGCGACGCGGCGCAACCGCAAGCGGTTCTCGGAGTGTCTCGAGGCCCCGTCCTCATCGCTGAAGGCGGCCGGTGCTGGAAGCCACCCAGCGCATCCAAAGCGCTCAGAGCTTTTCCTCGAGGTCGCTGGCCCTCTCCTCGTGTCGGCGGGCCAGCTTCTCCTCGCGGGAGACCCGCTCCCCGGCCTCCTGCGACTCCGCTTCGATTTCGGCGGCACGCGTGCGGTGTTCCTCTGCGATACGGCTGTGGCGGTCAGCCCGCTCCAACTCCTCGGCTGCCGCTTCGCGCTTGGCCTGCTGCTCAGGCAATAGCTCTCTGGCCTTCGAGGTGTGGGCCTCCGCCTCCTGTCGATGCCCGCCGACCCGTTCGGTGAGCCGTTCGCGCCTCAGCTCCCGCCGGGCGCGCACCCTGCGCCCCACAACCGCCGCGACCGCCAGCAGCACGAGAACGGCGACGACGGCGATGATGATGATCAGCGTGGTCGCCACGCCTACCGTCTACCCGCTTTGCTTTCGGCAAATCTGGCAAGCGGGTCGACCTCTGGGCTGGGCCGCGCCGCCCTTCATGCCGAGCGCCCCTCATCCAGCATCGACCTCCTCCAGCCGGCCGCTCCTCACGTCGTAGACGAAGCCGCGCACCTGGTCCTTTTTGGGGATGAAGGGGCTCTCCTTGATTCGCTGGATCGAGGCGCGAATGTCCTCCTGCAGATCGGAGAAGGAATGCGGGTGCCACTCGGGCCGCTCACCGGCCTGCTCCTCGAGCATCTGTTTGAACTCGTCGTCGCTGAAGGTGAGCATGCCGCAGTCGGTGTGGTGGATCAGCATGATCTCCTCGGTCCCCAGCAGGTGCTGGGAGATAGACAGCGAGCGGATCTCGTCGTCGGTGATCACGCCGCCCGCGTTGCGGATCACGTGCGCGTCTCCGATCGAGAGCCCGAGGATCGGATACGGGTTCAGCCGCGCGTCCATGCAGGCGACGATCGCGACTTTCCTGGCCGGCGGCAGCGGCAGGTCTCCCTTGTCGAAGCTCTCCGCAAAGGCCTCGTTGTTCTTGACGAACTCGTCGATGGCGGTCATATCGCCTCCCTTTCGAATTGCGCTGCGAGTGCTTTAACCGGTTACCCGGAAGGCGGTGTTAACGATCACCTCTCGGCTGGGAGCTCCTGGCCGGTCCGCGAGGTGCTCGAAATGAAAGAGGCCGGCGTGACGGTGCACACCGGCCTCGATCATCTGGCCTGCCGGTTGGGGTCTGAGGCGATCAGGCGTTGGCCCCCTCCGTCGCCAGCTCGAGGCGCTGCTCGTACTCGACCACGGTCTCGCGCTCGATCTCGCTCTCGCGGACCAGCCAGAGGGCGGCCACGGAGCCGAGGAGCGAGAGGATCGCTCCGAGGAGCAGGATCTCGTTGAAGCCGTGCAGGAAGCCCTGCTCGGCCGCATTGCGGACAACATCCTGGGCCTGCGGGGGCGCCGCGGCGATCGCGTCGTTGAGGGCCCCCGAGGAGGTCGCCTCGATCAAATGACGTGCCTGGTCTCCGTCCACGGCGCCGCCGGCCAGCTCCTGCGTCCTCGAGGCGCCGGCGCCGAGGAAGATCGCGCCCCAGGCGGCGATCCCGACCGCGATCCCCACCTGCCGGAAGGTGTCGTTGATCCCGGCCGCCATCCCGCTCTGCTCTTTGGGGACGACGCTGAGGGCGACGTCGGCGATCACCGGGTTGAGCAGGCCCACGCCGACGCCCGCGATCAGGAAGCCGCCGAGCAGCGCAGTCCAGTCGGAGGCCATGTCGAGCCCCGACATCAGCAGCAGCCCGACCCCGGTCAGCGCCAGCCCGACGCTCATCAGGTAGCGGGCCTGCACCCGGGCCAGGGCCATCCCCGCCAGCGGCGCGACGATGAACGAGGCGATCGTGATCGGCAGGTAGCGCAGCCCGGCCTCGATCGGCGAGTAGCCGAGGAAGCTCTGCAGGTAGAGCGTCAGGTACAGGAAGAGGGCGAACAGCGAGCCCGAGACCGCGAAGGCCGCCAGCTGCACGCCGGTGAAGGCGCGTCGTTTGAACAGCCCCAGCGGCAGCATCGGCTCGGAGACCCTCTGCTGGATCACCGCGAAGGCGGCGAGCAGGACCCCGGCCCCGCTCAGCAGCGAGACGATCAGCGGGCTCCCCCACCCCTCCTCGTTGCCGCGCACCAGCGCCAGCACCAGCAGGAAGAGCGCCGTCGAGAAGGTCAGCAGCCCGGCCCAGTCGACCCGGGTGGCGTTGGGGTCGCGCGACTCGGCCAGCTTCCAGTAGGTGATGGCGATCGCCGCGACGCCGATCGGCACGTTGAGCAGGAACACCGACTCCCAGCCGAGGCCGTCGGTCAGCACGCCGCCGACCAGCGGGCCGATCGCCACGGCAACCCCGATCGTCGCCCCGTAGATGCCCATCGCCATCCCCCGCTCGGCCCCGCTCTTGAACTCCTGCGCCACCAGGGCGAGCGAGACGGCGAACATGATCGCCCCGCCCACGCCCTGAAGGGCCCGCGAGAGGTTGAGGAAGGTCGGGTCGGGGGCGAACGCGGCCAGCAGGGAGGCGACCGAGAAGATCCCGAGCCCCACCGCGAAGACGCGGCGCCGGCCCAGACGGTCGGCCAGCGACCCCGCCGTCAGCACGAGCGCAGCCAGCGACAGCGTGTAGGCGTCGATCACCCATTGAAGGTCGGTGAAGCTGCCGCCGAGGTCGTCCTGGATAGCCGGCAGCGCCGTGTTGACAACGGTGATGTCGAGCAGCAGCATGAAGGTCGCGACGCTGACCACTCCGAGGGTCCACCACTTGCGATTCATCTCAAAAGCTCCTCTGGGGCATCGGGTACAATTTGGTCAGGAGCCCTTGTCAGGCGTCCTGACCAGGCCACCTTATCAGGCTACCTGACCAACTATGAGTGACGTCGATCACAGCCAGCAGAACCAGGTCCCCCTCTCGGGGCTGCTCGACGTGGTCAAACAGGCGATGGTGGTCGAGTTCGAGCAGGAGCTGGCAAAGCACGGCTACGGGGACATCCGCCCCACCCACGGCTGCGTCTTCCGGTTCGTCCGCGACAGCGGCTTGCGCCTCACCGACCTGGCCGGAAACGCCGGGATGACCAAGCAGGCCTGCGGCGAGCTGGTCGACGACCTGGTGGAGCTCGGCTACGTCGAGCGGGTCCCCGACCCCGAGGACCGCCGCGCCAAACTGATCCAGCTCACCGAGCGCGGCCGCGAGGCGCAGGAGGTCGGCTTTACGCTCTTCGCCGAGCTGGAGAAGCGGTGGGCCGAGCGCTTCGGCATCGACCAAGTCGGCGGCCTCCGCCAGACGCTCGAGGAGATCGCCGCCCGCGAGGTCCCCGAGGCCGTCCCTGAGCTGGCGATGCGCTCCGAGCTGGCACGGCAGGGCTAGCCGCGTGCCTCCGGGCGTCCCGCCGGAGACGCGATACGCCCGCAGCGGCGAGTCGAGCATCGCCTACCAGGTCGTCGGCGAAGGGGACATCGACCTGCTGCTCGTTCCCGGTTGGGCCTTCCAGGTCGAGTACATATGGGAGGCGCCGCCCCTGCGCCGATACCTGGAACGCGTCGCCGAAATAGCGCGGCTGATCATCTTCGACCGCCGCGGCAGCGGACTGTCCGACGCCCTGGCCGCGGGACATACGCTCGAGGAGGACGTGCAGGATGCCCTCGCGGTGCTCGACGCCGCCGGCAGCGAGCGGGCGGCGATCTACACCAGGGCCCTGGGAGGCCCGGTGGGCATCCTGCTCGCCGCCGACCACCCCGAGCGGGTCAGCGCGCTGATCATGTACGCGTCGGTGGCGCGCACCTCCTGGGCTCCCGACTACGACTGGGCGCTGACCCCAGAGGAACGAGCCGAGATCGCCGAGCAGTTCGCCAAGGAAAGGATGGAGGGCCGAGGCGAGCAACTTCAGCGGCAGGCTCCGTCGCTGGCGGACGATCCCACCATGGCCTCCTGGTGGACACGGTTCGAGCGCCTGGCAGCGAGCC
>DASUUD010000240.1:0-4757 GCA_036374255.1 Solirubrobacterales bacterium
GGGGAGGAGGGGGTCCGCTTCCGCTCCTACCGGGACGGGAGCTCGCTCTTCCTCTCGCCCGAGGTGTCGATGGAGGTGCAGGCGAAGCTCGGCGCCGACATAGCGCTGGCCTTCGACGAGTGCACCCCCTATCACGTCGACCGCGCTTACACCGAGCGCTCGATGGAGCGAACGCACCGCTGGCTGGAGAGGTGCGT
The DNA here is from genome assembly GCA_036374255.1 of Solirubrobacterales bacterium. Lineage (GTDB taxonomy): Bacteria > Actinomycetota > Thermoleophilia > Solirubrobacterales > 70-9 > VRUE01. Next base: position 198 of record DASUUD010000240.1, read on the forward strand.
CGAATGGCACGAGCAGCACGGCCCCGCGACGCAGGCGCTGTTCGGGATCGTGCAGGGCGGCGTCCACGAGGACCTGCGCCGGGCCTCCGCCCAGGCCGTCTCGGAGGCGGCTGTCGACGGGCTCGCGATCGGCGGCACATTGGGACGCGACAAGGAGGAGATGCGGGGGGTGCTGGAGTTCACGGCGCCGCTGCTCCCGGATGCGGCGCCGAAGCATCTGCTCGGAATCGGCGACGTCGACGACCTGCTGGCGGGCGTGGCCCTCGGCCTCGACCTCTTCGACTGCGCGATCCCGACCCGCCTCGCCCGCCACGGCACCGCGCTGGTCCCCGATCCGGGGAGCCGCTTCCGGCTCGACCTGCGGCGATCGGGCTTGGAGGGAGACGAGAGCCCGATCGTCGAGGGCTGTCCGTGCCCGGCCTGCCGCCACCACGATCGCGACTACCTCAGCTATCTCTCCCGCGCCGAGGAGCTGACCGCGGTCCGCCTCCTCTGCCTCCACAACCTGACCTTCCTTCAGCGGCTGATGGCCGGCGCCCGCGACGCGATCACGGCGGGCAACTTCGACGAGTACAGCGCCGGCATCCTCATTGGGGCATCCCCCTATGTCTAGGGTTGCCGCTCTTGGGACCCCGCCCTCAGGATGCGCATCCGAGACAGGGGCAGTCATACGGCCGCATCAGTGCTCGTCCCCTTTGCCAGCCGCGACCCTCGGCGGGGACCCGTGGGGCTCCGCCTGCACGCGGGATACGTTCACCACGTTATAGGGGGAAAACGTAGCCCGTGTGAGCACGCCCGGAATTCTCGGCCCAAGGCTCTTGTCCCGGCGGGTCAGCGAGGGCAACGACATCGCCTCCCCACCTCGCCTCTCGTCGCTCAGCCTGGGACCCTCCCGGTCGCCGCGTGCATCATGGGCATCTCGGGTGGAACATCTGGAGAGGCACCATTAGCTGGCGCGACAGGGACCCGCGCCCCTATTCGGTGTTCTTCTGCACCAGTTCCTTCAGCTCTTCCACGACCTTGTCCACTGAATCTCCCGCGACTTCGGTCGCCCTCACGCCGCTCGCCTGGTCGGTCGCCAGGATCACCGCGGTGGCGACCGCGGCGGCGATCAGGACCAGGGCGACCAGGGCCGCGACGAAGCGGGCGACGCGGGAGAAGCCACCGCGCCGGCGCGGTGCCCGCGCCGCAACCGGCCGCTCGCGGGCGGGGGGAGAGGGCGCCGGCGCGGGTCGGTAGGCGGTCGCCACGGTTCGGTCGATTCGGCTGGTGGCCGTCTGCCCGCCCATCACGCGGGTGGACGCGGTCTCTTCATCCAGGGGAAGGGTGACGTCCTCGCCCTCGAGGCCGAGCCGCAGCCCGGCCGCCAGTTCCTCGGCACTCGCGTAGCGGCGCTCCGGATCGCCCTCGAGTGCGCGCAGCACGGCGGCGCTCAGGGTCTCCGGCACCTCGTCGTTGTAGGTGCTGGCCGGCAGCGGGCGCTCGTTCTGCTGGCGCACCGCCAGCTCGGCGAGGGTCGAGCCCTCGTAGGGCAGGCGCCCGGTGAGGAACTGGTAGATGACGACCCCGAGCGCATAGACGTCCGTCGCGGGGGTGGCCTCCTCACCACGCACCTGCTCGGGCGCGAGGTAAGCGGCCGTGCCGACCACCGAGCCGACCTGTGTGATCCGGGTCTGTTCGATCGCTCGAGCGATCCCGAAGTCGGTCAGTTTCACCGTCATCTCGCCGCCCCCGACGGGACCCCCGACGATCATCAGGTTGCCGGGCTTCACGTCGCGGTGGATGATCCCCCGACGGTGGGCGTAGTCGAGCCCGGCGCATGCCTGGATGCCGATCTCGGCAGCGACCTCCGGTTCGAGCGGGCCCTGGCGCTGCAGGATCTGAGCCCCGGACTGACCCTCCACGTACTCCATGACGATGTAGTGGCGGTCGCCGTCGATGCCCGTGTCGTACACCTGGACGATGTTCGGGTGGATCAGCTTTGCGACGGCGAGCGCCTCGCGCCTGAACCTGGCAACGAACCGCTCGTCGTCGGCAAGATGCTCGGCGAGGATCTTCACCGCCACCGTGCGCTCCAGGATCCGGTCCGTCGCACGGTGCACGTTCGACATCCCGCCTGAGCCGAGCCGCTCGCCGATCTCGTAGCGCCCCGAGAGAACGCCGGTCTCGGTCATTCTTCCCCGCCGACCGGGGCGCCGGGGCTGACCCCGCCCGACGATGGGGCTTCGGGTTCGCCTTCGCCTTCGCCTTCCTCACCGTCGTCGCCACCCGAGGGCCCGTTGCCGTCGTCGAGGCCTTTGCCTTCGCCTTTCGCCTGCGGCGGCAGTTCGGGCTCGGGTCGAGTGCCCTTGCCTTCTTCCTTCTGCTTTTCCTTGTCCGGCTTTTCCTTCTTCCGACCTTCGTCTTCTGACGGTGGGAGCTCGGCGGGTTCCACGGCTTCGCTCTCTTCTTCGCATTCCGCAACCACTTCGTTGAGCCGCGCCGTGCCGTCGCGCAAGGCCTCCTTCAGGCTGCGGTCGACTCCGCCCAGCGCCTCGACCTGTTCACTCACCTGCTGAGCGGCCGCTTCGGCACCTGAGCAATCGCCTTCGTCCGCCAGTTGCTGGACGCTGTCGAGGTTGGCCGTGATCTCTCGCGCGGTTTCGCCGGGCAGCAGGTCGGCATCGCTCTCGCCGCAGGCGGAGATAGCCGTGGCGGCGACCGCGACGAGGGCCAGCGCGATGAAGGTTGGGGCCGTTCTGCCCATGCATGGCGAGTCTAGAGAAAGGGATGTGGCGCAGAATATCCCTGCATTCGGGCATCACTGCCCGATGAAGAGCCGGTCGGCGAGCTGCTGGGGCAGCCCGGCGGCGGTGATCGACGCGGCCGCCCTCTCTATGTCGTAGGGGGTTCGGTGAAACCGGGCGCTGCGCGACTCGGTGTCGAGTGCCAGCCAGGCCGCCCGCGGGTCGCCGTCCCGGGGCTGGCCGACGCTGCCGGGATTGACGAGCCACTCTCCGTCGCCGAGCTCGACCTGGGCGCCGTCGCCCGCCTGGGCCCCGCGCAGCTCCTCCCCCGGGCCTCGGGTGAAGAAGAGGGCGATGTGCGAGTGGCCGATCAGGGCGACAGGGTTCGGCTGCGCGTCCATGCAGGCGTCCGCCTGCTCTGCGGAAAGCACGTACTCCCAGACCGCGTCGCGCGGGGAGGCGTGGAAGAGGGAGACGCCGTCGCGCTCCCCTTCCGGCTCCAGGCCGCCCAGCAGCTCGAGCGTGCCCTCCCCGGCGTTCTCCCGGGTCCATTCGACCGCCGCCGCGGCCGCCTCGGAGAAGTCGGTCACCTGCAGCCTGCCCAGCACGGCAAGGTCGTGGTTGCCGGCGAGGCAGATCGCGCAGCCCTCACGCACCCGCTCGGCGCAGGCGTCGGGATCGGCCCCGTAGCCGACGACGTCTCCCAGGCACCAGATCTCCTCGGCTCCAGCAGCCTCGGTCGCCTCGAGGACGGCTTCGAGCGCCGCCAGGTTGGCGTGGATGTCGGCGATCACCGCGACCCGCATCTCAGTTGGCGCCCCTCGCTCTCCCCACGCTCACGGGCCCAGCGTACCCCGCCGGGGTCTCTGTCCATACGATGGAAAGGTGACCGCGATCGACTCAGTCGCCGAGCTCCGCTCGGCCGTCAACCAGGCGGCCAGTGCCCTGCGCGAGGGGGAGCCCGTGACCCCCGAGCCCTCCCTGGACAGGCCGCCCAAACCCGACTTGGGCGACTACAGCTCGAACGCGGCGATGCTCCTCGCCGCCCCGCTGGGCGAAGGTCCGCGCGAGGTGGCCGGCCGGCTCAGCGGCGAGTTGGAGCGGGAGTTGGGGGAGAGCGGCAGCATCGAGCGCATCGAGGTCGCCGGGCCCGGATTCGTCAATCTCTTCCTCTCGGACGCCTGGTACCGGCGCGCGATGGCGCGCCTCGCGGAGGCCGGCGAGGAGCTGGGCCGGTCCACGCTCGAGCCCGCCGAGCGGGTCCTCGTCGAGTTCGTCTCCGCCAACCCCACCGGGCCCCTCCACGTCGGCGGCGGCCGCCACGCCGCCTACGGAGACTCCCTGGTGCGCCTGCTGGAGGCCGCCGGCCACGATGTCGAGCGCGAGTTCTACGTCAACGACGCGGGCGGCCAGGTGGCGCGCTTCGCCGCATCGCTCGCGGCGCAGATGACCGGCTCAGAGCCGCCCGAGGAAGGCTACGAAGGTGCCCACGTCGAGGATCTGGCCCGCCGGCTGAAGGCGGAGGGCCTCGACCCGGCAGACCTCGAGGCGGTCGGCCGCCGCGGCGTCGAGCTCACCCTTGATGAGGTCCGCGAGAGCCTGGATCGGTTCAGGGTCCGCTTCGACAGCTGGATCTCGGAGCGGCGGCTCTACCAGCAGGGCGAGGTCGAGGAAGCCCTGGCTGAGCTGGAGGAGCGGGGGCACACCTACCGAAGCGAGGACGCCCTCTGGCTGCGCAGCACCGAGTTCGGCGACGACAAGGACCGGGTCCTCGTCCGGGCCGACGGCGAGCCGACCTACCTGACCGCCGACATCGCCTACCACCGGGGCAAGC